>JACPJY010000033.1 GCA_016187325.1 Rhodospirillales bacterium
GCCTATATTGCCCGTGCGATCGGGCGCGACCCGGACCTGTGGGTTGTCGAGATCGAGCACAAGGACGGCTGGCACCCGTTCGGCGGCAGGGAGATCTAGGTCGCTCCGCAAACGGGGCGGGCTTTCCCCGCCGGCGGTGATACAATCGCCGGCGCATGGAATTGATGCAGGATCAGACCCTCCGGATCGAGGATGTCTACGTGCCGGTGAAGCGTCGCAAGACGCTCGATCCGAAACGCGTTAAGGAAATCGCCGAGAGCATGCTGGAGGTCGGGCAGCGGACGCCGATCCTGGTGCGTCGCGACGGCGACGGCTTCGTTCTCGTCGAGGGTTTGCACCGGCTGGAAGCGTGCAAGGCGCTCGGCGATAAGACCATCGTCGGCCTGGTGGTGCAGGCCCGCCGGAGATAGGCCCGCGCCCGTCAGCGCCGCGGCATTTCGGCGTGGCGATACGATCCTTGAGCACCGCCATGCCCCGTCCATGGCTCGCCATATTTCAAGCCTGGTTTTGCGTCGGGCCGAGCGTTTGGGGTAGGCCCGCGAGCTTGCTCAGCCCACGCGCGTCCGCCGCCGCTTCGGCCAGCAGCCAGTCGCGGAAGGTGGCGATCTTAGGCCGTGCGGCTGTGGCCTTGGGACAAACGATCCAATAGGCGTAAGGCACTTTCAATGCCAGTTCGAACGGCCGCACCAGGCGCCCGGTCAGCAGATCGTGGGCGGCGAGCGTGGTGCGCGCCAGCGCTACCCCCTCCTGCCCGTCGACGGCGGCATCGATGGCCATGCTGGCTTGGTTGAACACCGGGCCGCGGCTGACGTCGACGCCGGCGACGCCGGCCGCCTCCAGCCAAGCGCGCCATTCGTCGCGGTTATTCACGTAGAACAGCGTCTGCCGCGCCAAGTCGCCGGGTGTGCGGAGTCCCTCCCTGCCGGCCAGTAGCCGCGGGCTGCACACCGGGAACAGCTCCTCCTCGCACAGTCGGGTCACTGCGAGCCCCGGCCAAGTGCCGTCGCCGTGGCGGATGGCGAGGTCGATGTCCTCGCGGGCGAAATCGACGTGATGCAGGGACGCACTGACTCGCATGTCGATCCCGGGATGGGCGGCGGCGAAGCCGCCGAGGCGGTGCACCAGCCACTTGGCGGCAAAATTCGGAGAAGTGGTGACGGTGAGCACGCCGCGGTTTTCCCGCTCGAGCAGCCTCTCGGTGCCGGCCGCCAAGCGGTCGAAGGCGTCGCGAACCACCTCCAGGTAGGAGCGCCCCGCCTCGGTGATCGCCAGCCGCTGCCGCTCGCGCCGGAACAGCTTCAGCCCGAGCGAATCTTCCAACCCTTTCACCTGATGGCTGACGGCGCCTTGGGTGACGTGCAGCTCGGCGGCCGCCCTGGTGAAGCTCTCGTGGCGGGCGGCCGCCTCGAAGGCCTTGAGCGCGTTGAGGGACGGCAGACAGCGCCCCATAGGACCCCCTTATCATTAGAAAAACTCATCAATACTAGAGAAACGATGCTTTGCCGGCAAGATGTTTTTCGCAGTATTCGTGCGGTCCTAACCCGTCGCTTGTGACGGGGAGTCATGCAAGGAGATTGAAAAATGTTGAGGACCTCTGTGTATTCGAATCGGCCTGGTGCCGGCCTCGGCGAAACCGTCACCGCCCTGGCGCTGGCCGACCGCTGGCGGCGCTGGGCCGGGCAACTGGCGGCGACGCTCCGCCTGTGGCGGCAGCGGGCCCGCAGCCGCCGGGCCTTGGTCGGCCTCACCGACCGCGAGCTCGCGGATATCGGCATCTGCCGCTACGACGCCCGTATCGAGAGCAACAAGTCGTTCTGGCGCGACTGAAATCCGGCGCTCAGCCGCGGGCGGCGCCGGCCCAGACGCCGATCCCGGATCCATCCCGCCTGCCAAGGCGATCCCGTCTGTTATAAAGGTCGCCGGCAGGCCGTCCCGGGAGAAGGCGCGGCGTGCGCTCTCAGGGTCAGGAAATGCCGGGCAACCTCGCCGACCTCAGCGCCACCGAGTTGCTGCGCCTCTATCGAGCGCGGCAAGCGTCGCCGGTGGAGGTGGTGCGCGACGTGCTCAAGCGCATCGAGGAACGTGACGGCCGGCTCAACGCTTTCCGCCTGGTCGACGGCAAGTGCGCGCTTGCCGACGCCCGCGCCTCGGAAAGTCGCTGGACGCGGGGAGCGCCGATGGGCGCCCTCGACGGGGTGCCGGTGTCGGTCAAGGACGTGCTGTTGACCAAGGGCTGGTCGACCCTGTGGGGGTCGAAGCTGACCCGACCCGACCAGCCGTGGGACGAGGACGCACCGGCAGTCGCCCGCTTGCGTGAGGCCGGCGCCGTACTGGTCGGCAAGACCAACACCTCTGAGTTCCATTGGAAGACCGTCACCGACAGCCTGCTTACCGGCATCACCCGCAACCCGTGGAACCCGGCGCTGACGCCGGGCGGTAGCTGCGGCGGCGCCGCCGTCGCCGTCGCCACCGGCATGGGCGCGCTGGCGGTCGGCACCGACGGCGGCGGCTCGATCCGCGTGCCGGCCGCCTTCACCGGCGTGTTCGGGATGAAGCCGACCTTCGGGCGAGTGGCGCAGTACCCGGCCGGCGCTTTCGGCACCATGGCGCACGTCGGCCCGTTCGCCCGCACCGTCGCCGACGCGGCGCTGCTGCTCGGCGTCATCGCGCGCCTCGATGACCGCGACCCGTGGGCGCTACCCGCAGATAGTCGTGATTACGCGGATGGCCTCGATGCGGGCGTCCAAGGCCTCAAGCTTGCCTTCAGCTCCGACCTGGGGTTTGCCGAGGTCGACCCCGAGGTCGCCCGCGTCGTCGCCGACGCGGTCAAGGTATTCGCCGAGGCCGGCGCCGTGGTCGAAGAGACGTCGCCTGGCTTCGCGGATACCCGGGCGACGTTCGAGACATTGGGATTCCCCGGCATCGCCGCCTCGGTGGCGCGGTTTTCGGAGGAGCAGAAGCAGCAGATGGACCCGGGGCTGGTAGCGGTCGCCAAGGAAGGCACGCGCGTCGGCATGATGAACTACATGGCCGCGCAACGGGCCCGCGACGCGCTGGCGCTGAATATGAGCCGCTTCCACCGCGCCTACGACCTGCTGCTGACGCCGACCGTGCCGATCGCCGCCTTCGCCGCCGGCCAGGACGTGCCGGACCCGGCGCGGCAGAAGCGCTGGACGGAATGGGCGCCGTTCTCCTATCCGTTCAACCTGACTCGCCAGCCGGCGGCGAGTCTGCCCTGCGGCTTCACCGCCGACGGCCGCCCGGTCGGGCTGCAGGTGGTCGGGCCGCTCTACGCCGACGCGCTGGTACTGCGCGCGGCTCGCGCTTTCGAGCGGGCGCGGCCGTTCCGGATGCCCGGCGCCGGCGCCTGACAGGGGCTCGGGACAGGCCGGCGTTCAGCCGCGGGCGGCTTCCGTGGCGGCGCGGCGGCCGGCGGTGAGCTTGCGGATGACGACGTAGAACACCGGCGTGAAGATCAGCCCAAACAGGGTGACGCCGATCATGCCGAAGAACACCGCCGTGCCGAGCGACTGGCGCATCTCCGCTCCCGCGCCGGTGGCGATCACCAGCGGCGTCACGCCCAGGATGAAGGCGAACGACGTCATCAAGATCGGCCTCAGCCGAACGCGGGCGGCCGACACTACGGCGTCGAACAGCGGCTCGCCGGCGTCCTGGTTCTGCTTCGCGAACTCGACGATCAGAATGGCGTTCTTGGCCGCCAGCCCGACCAGCACCACGAACGCGATCTGCGCCAGGATGTTGACATCCATGCCGCGTAGCGTCAGGCCGGTGACGGCGGCCAGCAGGCACATGGGTACGATCAGGATCACGGTCAACGGCAGCGACCAGCTCTCGTACTGCGCCGCCAGCAGCAGGAACACGAACACCACCGCAGCGCCGAATACGATCAACGCGGTATTGCCGGCCTGCTTCTCCTGGAACGCGAGCTCGGTCCACGCGAAGCCGAATCCTTCCGGCAGCCGCTCGGCGGCCAGCTTTTCCATTGCCTGAAGGCCGTAGCCGCTCGAATAGCCCGGCAGCGGCGCGCCGAGTAGCTCGGCGGCGGTGTAAAGGTTGAACCGCGCTATGCGGTAGGGCCCGGTGATGTACTTGAATGAAGCCACCGAGCCGACCGGCACCATCTCGCCCTTGTTGTTCCGCGTCTTCAGATTGGAGACTGTCTGGATGTCCTCGCGGAATTTTCCGTCGGCCTGGGCGGTGACCCGGTACGAGCGTCCGAGCATGTTGAAGTCGTTGACGTAGGACGAGCCGAGGTAGATCGCCAGCACCTCGGCCAGCTTTTCTTCCGGCACGCCGAGGATTTCCGCCCGCACCGGGTCGAGATCGGCGTAGATCTTCGGCGTGCGGGTGTTGAACAGCGTGAACACGCGGCCCAGTCCCGGCGTCTGGTTGGCCGCTGCCACCATGTCGTTGGCCGCCGCCTCAAGCGCGTCGAGCCCGCGGCCGCGCCGGTCCTGGACCATCATTTTGAAGCCGCCGGAAATGCCGATGCCGCGCACCGGCGGCGGCGCTACCGAAATGATGAAGGCGTCCTGGAAGGCGCTGAGCCGCTGGTTCAAGAGCGCCTGCACCTGCGGTCCCTGGAGTCCCTTCTTGGCGCGTTCGCGGAACGGCTCCAGCGTCGAGAACACGACCGCCGAATTCGGGGCATTGGTGAAGGTGCTGCCATCGAGGCCGACGATCGGCACCGCGTGGGCGACGCCCGGCGTTTTCAGGATCACCTTCGTCACCTCGAGCGTGACCTTTTCCGTGCGCGCCAGCGACGAGCCGGGCGGCAGCTGGATGACGTTGATGAGGTGCCGGGATGAATCCGGTCGGCGCGCGCGAGAATTGCCAAGCGGTGAGCCCGACCAGCCCGCCGTAGGCGACGAGCACGATGACGGTGGTGCGGACCAGCCGCCGCACCAAGTTGCCGTAGCCGCCGGAGACCCTGTCGAAACCGCGGTTGAACCAGCCGAAGAACCGGTGGACCAGCAGGGTCAGGATGTTGCCGTTGCCGGCATGGGCGGAGTGCGGCTTGAACAAGAGGGCACACAGCGCGGGCGAAAGCGTCAACGACACCAGCAGCGAAATCACCGTCGAGGCGGCGATGGTGACCGCGAACTGGCGGAAGAACTGGCCGGTGATGCCGCCGATGAAGGCGGCGGGCAGGAACACCGCCGACAGCACCAGCGCGATCGCGATCAGCGCGCCGCCGACTTCGTCCATGGTCTTGTGCGCGGCCTCTCTCGGCGACATACCGGCACGCAGGTTGCGCTCGACGTTCTCCACCACCACGATGGCGTCGTCGACGACGATGCCGATCGCCAGCACCAGGCCGAACAGCGACAGGTTGTTGAGCGAGAAGCCGAGCCCTGCCAGCACCGCGAAGGTGCCGATCAGCGACACCGGGATGGCGACGATGGGTATGATCGAGGCGCGCCACGTCTGCAGGAACAGGATCACCACCACCACCACGAGGAACACCGCCTCGAAGATGGTCAGGATGACCTCGTTCACCGACTGCGAGATGAACTGGGTCGGGTTGTAGACGATGTCGTAACGCAGCCCCGAGGGGAACGACTTGGAAAGCTCGTCCATGGTCTTCCTCAGCGCCGTTGCTGTCGCCAGCGCGTTCGACCCCGGCCGCTGGAAGATGCCCATCGGCACGGCGATACGGTCGTCGAGGTAACCGTTGCGGCTGTAGTCCTGGGCGCCGAGTTCGACGCGCGCGACGTCGCGGAGCCGCGTCACCCGGCCGCCGTCGGCCTTGATGACGATGCCCTCGAACTGTTCGGCGTCGGTCAGCCGCCCGAGCGTCTCGATGCTGAGCTGAAAGGCGCCGGGCGCCGGCACCGGCGGCTGGCCGATCATCCCCGACGCCACCTGGGTGTTCGACGCCCGGAGCGCCGCGACCACATCGCCGGCGGTCAGGTTGCGCGCCGCCAGTTTCTCGGGATCCAGCCAGATTCGCATCGAATAATCGCGGGCACCGAAGATGGTGATATTGCCGACGCCGTCGATGCGCGCCAGCACGTCCCTGACATTGAGCGTCGCGTAGTTGGAGATGTAGAGCTGGTCGCGCGAGCCGTCGGGCGAGCTCAGATGGATGACCAATAACAGGTCGGGGGACTGCTTGCTGACGACGACGCCGGTGTTGCGCACTTCTTCGGGCAGCCTCGGCTCGGCGATGGCGACGCGGTTTTGGACCAGCACCTGGGCTTTGTCGAGGTCGGTGCCGAGAGCGAACGTCACCGCGATCGACAACCGCCCGTCGCCGGTCGCTTGCGACGTCATGTATAGCATGTTGTCGACGCCGTTGATCTCCTGCTCGAGCGGCGTGGCGACGGTCTTGCTGACGGTTTCGGCGGACGCGCCGGCGTACTGGGCGCTGACCGTGATCGAGGGTGGCGCGATCTCCGGGTATTGCGCCACCGGCAAGGTAAAGAAGGCGACCACGCCGATTAGCGTGATCAGAATCGAAATGACCGAGGCGAAGATCGGACGCTCGATGAAGAAATGGGAAATTTTCATCGTCTCGGCGTCCCTACGGCTTAGCGGCGCCGGCCCGGATTTGGTCTTCCTGGGGCGCGACCTTGGCGCCCGGCCGCACCCGCATCAGGCCGTTGATAATGACGCGATCGTCGGGCGCAAGCCCGTCGCGGATAATCCTGAGATCGCCGTCCATACGGGGGCCGAGGGTGATCGTCTTGACGCCGACGGTGTTGTCGGCGGCAACAACGTAGACGATCTTCCGCGACTGGTCGGAGGCGATGGCGGCCTCCGGAATCAGGGTGGCCGCGTGCGGCTTGGAAACTGGCGCCCGGATCCGTCCGAACTGCCCCGGCACGATAAACAGGTCGGGATTGGGGAATACGGCGCGCACCCGGATCGTTCCCGAGGAACGGTTGAACACGTTGTCGACAAAGTTGACGGTCCCCTGCCGCGTCCACTGCTGCTCGTCCGGAAGCTGCGCGAACACGGGGATCGGGTGGTCTCTGGCCGATTTGACGTCGCCCACCTCGACGGCGCGCTTGTACGAAAGGGCGTCCGACTCGCTGACGTCGAAGATGAAATTGATGGGGTCGAGCGTGACGATGGTGGTCAACAGCGTCGTGGCGCCGCTCGTCCCGCCGGTGATCAGGTTGCCGACGCTGACCTCGTGGCGGCTGATGCGGCCGGAAACCGGCGCCGTCAGCCGCGTGTAGTCGAGATTGAGCTTGGCGGTGTTGACCGCCGCCTTGGCGATGTCGACGGCGGCGGTCGCCGAGCGCAGCTCGGAGAGGCGCTGGTCGTATGTGCTGGCCGCCGCCACGCTCTTTTTCCGAAGCTCGGCGGTGCGGTCGAGCTGGACCTTGGCCAGCTCCACTTTGGCCATCGCATCGGCCAGCAGGGCCTTGGCGGTCGCCAAAGCGATCTCGTACGGCTCGGGCTCGATGACGAACAACAGATCGCCCTTGGTCACCAGCTTGCCATCCTCGAAGTGGACCGACTTCAGATAGCCGCTGACCCGGGCCCGCACCTCGACGTACTCGACGGCCTCGAACTGGCCGGTGAATTCCTTCCACTCGATCAGCTCCCTGATCAGCGGCTTGCTGACGGTGACCGGCGGCGGCCCGAATTGCGGTGCCTGGTTGTTGGCGCCCTTCGGCCACAGCAAGTAGGCGAGGCCGAGGGCGGCGACGACCGCCACGGCGACGGCGAACGGTCGCGGTTTCCCGAACCGCCCGGCGAGGCCGGCGACGGTGGCGCCCAGATCCAGCTCGCCGGATGCCGGGCCGTCGGGGCGTTGCCGCTGTTTGTCTTTTTCGTGGGGCGACTTCATCGGCGGCTATTCCCTGGTGATGACAAGGGGCGCGATTCGGCGAAGCGGGTGGGATTGTTGGCGGGCGTTATATCACGCGGCCGCCCCGGAATGTCGAATCCATAGTGGCCAACGATTATTCCGGTCGCCTATGCACGGCTTACATGGTTTGCCCGGCAACCCTCGCCGGATGCAAAGATGGGACGGCCGGAAGCCGGGTCGTCGGAGCCCAAAACCCAGACTATAGGGACTTGACAAATTCCCATAATAGGGTTATATTCACTTTTTATTCAGATTTTTTTCTACTTTATGAAGAATACGAGATTATTAGCTCATTAAACGGCCGAGATTCCGAGGCGAGTCGTCAGCCGCGCCATGCGGCCCCGCGACCTGGATAAAAGTGGACAAAGATGGACAAACATCCGCATTGGTGGACATTCGCGGGCATTTGGTAGGCGCGATGTCTACACGATGTCTACAGAATGATGGACATCGGATGGACGTCGCGTGGACATCGGGTCGGTGCCGGCATCCGCTTGCGCCTTGCCGCTTGCGCCGGCGGGTGAAAAACGGCAAACCAGGGCGGCGCCCCTTGCCGATCACGGGTTGCGGCCGGAGGAACCGACGGACATGAAGTTCTCGACCATCGCCATCGTCGCCGCGCCGGCTGCGGTTGCCTGCGCGGCGCTGAAGCGGCTGAAGAAGCGCTACAAGACGGTGTCGCCGGCGAAGGCCGATGTGGTCGTCGCCCTCGGCGGCGACGGCTTCATGTTGCAGAGCCTGCACCAGCTCCTCGACCACGGGAAGCCGATCTACGGCATGAACCGCGGCTCGATTGGCTTCCTGATGAACGCCTATGCTGAGAAAGGGCTGTTGAACCGGCTTGAGCGGGCGCAGCCGGTGCGGGTGTATCCACTGCGCATGACCACCGTCGACACCCGCGGCAGGAAGCACCAGGCGCTGGCCTTCAACGAGGTTTCGCTGCTGCGCGAGACCCGGCTCGCCGCCAAGCTGCGCATCGCCATCGACGGCGTCGAGCGCTTGCGCGAACTGATCTGCGACGGCGCGCTGGTGTCGGCGCCGGCCGGCTCGACCGCCTATAACCTGTCCGCCGACGGGCCGATCATCCCGATCGGCACCGGGCTGATCGCGTTGACGCCAATCAGCGCGTTCAGGCCGCGGCGCTGGCGCGGCGCGCTATTGCCCGACACCGCCACCGTCCGCTTCAATGTCATCGAGCCGAAGGTACGCACCGTTTCGGCGACTGCCGACTATACCGAAGTCCGTGATGTCGCCCGCGTCTCCGTCCGCCGGGCGCGCGGAGTCTCCGCCACATTGCTGTTCGACCCGGAGCACGACCTCGAAGAACGCATCGTCAAGGAGCAGTTCCTGCCCTGAGGATGGGCGGACGCGGCATGCCCCGAGACGCCAAAACGCCACTGGCGCCGCCGGCGCTGACGCCAATGCGCGCCGCCGGCATTCTCGCGACGCTGCTGTTCGGCGCCGCCGGTGGCATGTTGTTCTTCAAGCTGACGATGCCGCTGCCGTGGATGATCGGGGCGATGGTGGTGACTACCGTCGCCGCATTGGCAGGCGCGCCGCTGAAGGGTCCGGGCGGCATCCGGCCGCTGATGATCACCATCCTCGGCATCATGCTCGGCAGCGCGTTCACACCCGACGCGCTGGCCCATGCCGGGCGTTGGTGGCCCAGTCTCGCCACCCTGATCGGGTTCATCGTCGTCGTCACCGCCGCGGTCGCCGCGTTCCTGGTCAAGGCCGGCAAGTTCGATCCGGTGAGCGCCTACTTCTCGGCCGCCCCCGGCGGCTTCGCCACCATGCTGGTACTTGGCGGCGAGCTCGGCGGCGACGAGCGCCGGATTTCGCTGGTGCACGCGGTCAGAATCCTGCTCACCGTGCTGATCATCGCCTTCTGGTTCCGGTTCTTCGAGGGCTACCGGCCGGGCAGCGCGGCGGCGCTTGGCAGCGTCGCCGATATCGCCGGCCACGATTTCCTGATCCTGGCGGTGTGCGCGATCGGCTTTCCGATCGCTAGACGGCTCAAGATCCCGGCGGCGCCGCTGATCGGGCCGATGGTGCTCAGCGCCGCCGTCCACATGGCCGGGCTGACCACCGCCAAGCCGCCGAGCGAGCTGGTGAACCTGGCGCAGATCGTGATCGGCACCAACGTCGGCTGCCGGTTCGTCGGCGTGCCGGTGCGCCATGTGTTCAAGACCATGTACCTCAGCATCGCGGTGACGCTGTTCATGGTGGCGCTGGCGGTGGTGTTCGCTTATCTGCTTAACCGCCTCACCGGGATCGGGTTCGAGGCGCTGTGGCTGGCGTTCTCGCCCGGCGGGCTGGCGGAGATGACGCTGATCAGCCTCGCCATGGGCATCGACACAGCGTTCGTGTCGACCCATCACCTGTTGCGCATGATCTTCATGGTGACCGCGGCGCCGCTGGTGTTCGCCTGGCTCAAGAAGCGTTTGCACTTGAAAAAGCCGCACCCGCCGAAGGAAAGCCACGAGGGCGTCGCCAACCCGGAGCCGTAAAGGCGCGAACAGGGGGCCGCGACGATTTCAGCGGTGGTCGGCGCCGACGGCGTTGCCGACGGTGGCGAAGCCGTCGCGCCGCAGGCACTCGGCGAGCTCGCGCTTGATGCGGGTGACGATTCCCGGGCCGTCGAACACCAGCGCCGTGTAGAGCTGCACCA
>JACPJY010000038.1 GCA_016187325.1 Rhodospirillales bacterium
ACGTCGCCCGCCGCGAAGTCCTCGAAGAGACCGGCTGCACGGTCGACGACCTTCTGCCGCTATTCCACTACCTGCCGAGCCCCGGGGGCTCGTCGGAGTCCGTGTTCCTGTTTTGCGGGCGCGTCGACGCGACGGCCGTAGGCGGCATCCACGGAGTCAGTGATGAGGGCGAGAACATCCGGGCGTTCAGCATCTCGCCGGAAGAGGCGTTCGCGTACCTGGACCAGGGCCAGATTGCCAATGCCATGACCATCATCGCGTTGCAATGGCTGCGCACCAACCGCGGGCGCATGCGAAAGCGCTGGCTGGCCAAGCGCGCTTGATCGACGCGGTGGCCGCCGGTATCTTCCGACGACGGAAACAACCCAGGCAGGCTTGGGAAAAACCATGAAAATTCGCGACGGCTTCGTCGAAACCGTGGGCAACACACCGTTGATCCGCCTCAATCGCGTGTCTGAGGAGACCGGCTGCGAAATCCTCGGCAAGGCCGAATTCCTCAACCCCGGCAACTCGGTCAAGGACCGCGCGGCGCTGTTCATCATCAAGGACGCCGAGAAGCGCGGCACCCTGAAGCCGGGCGGACTGATCGTCGAGGGCACCGCCGGCAACACCGGCATCGGGCTCGCGCTCTGCGGCAACGCCCGCGGCTACCGGACCCTGATCGTCATCCCCGAGACCCAGAGCGAGGAGAAGAAGACGATGCTGCGGCTGTGCGGCGCCGAGTTGAAGCAGGTGCCAGCGGTGCCGTTCAAGGATCCGGGAAATTACATCCATGTCGCCGAACGGCTGGCCAATGAGATGGCGGCAAAGGAAAACAACGGTGTCCTCTACGCCAACCAGTGGGACAACCTCGCCAACCGCCACGCCCATTACGAGGGCACCGGGCCGGAGATCTGGGACCAGACCGGCGGCAAGGTCGACGGCTTCATTTGCGCCATTGGTACCGGTGGCACGCTCGCCGGCTGTTCGCTGTTCTTCAAGGAGAAAAGCAAGAGGATAAAGATCGGCGTCGCCGATCCGATGGGCGCGGCGATGTTCAGCTACTTCACCACCGGCGAGTTGAAAAGCTCGGGCTCGTCGATCACCGAGGGCATCGGCCAGGGCCGGATCACCAAGAACTTGGAAGGCATCGAGGTCGACGAGGCGTTCCAGATTCCGGACTCCGAGGCCCTGCCCTACATCTTCGACCTGTTGAAGCACGAGGGGCTGTGCCTCGGCGGCTCCAGCGGCATCAACGTCGCCGGCGCCGTGCGCCTGGCCAGGAGGATGGGCCCCGGTCACACCATCGTCACCATCCTCGCCGACTACGGCACGCGGTATCTGAGCAAGCTGTTCAATCCGGCGTTCCTGAAGGAACAGGGCCTGCCGACGCCGGACTGGCTGGATTGACCGTGCCCGCCTACGCCAACCCCGACGCGCTGGTTTCGACCGAGTGGCTGGCCCGGCATCTCGGCCATCCCGCCGTCAAGGTCGTCGACGCCACCTATTTCCTGCCCAATGCCGGCAAGGATGGACGCGCCGAATACCTGCAGGCCCACATCCCGGGCGCGGTGTTCTTCGACATCGAGGACATCTCGGACCATTCCACCGACCTGCCGCACATGCTGCCGGACGCTGAAACGTTCGCCGCCAAGATCGGTACGCTCGGCATCGGCAACGCCGACAAGGTGGTCGCCTACGACGCCAACGGAGGCGCCATGGCCGCCGGTCGCGCGTGGTGGATGCTGAGGGCGTTTGGCCACCAGGACGTAGCGGTGCTCGACGGCGGGCTCACGGCGTGGCTGGCTGAGGGGCGGCCGATCACCGCTGAGGTTCCGAAGCCGAAGGCGAAGCGATTCGCCGCCCGCCTCGATGCACGGCTGGTGCGCGGCGTCGAGCAGATGCTGGCCAACGTCAAGAGTCGCGGCGAGCAGGTGGTGGACGCGCGCAGCCGCGAGCGTTTCCTCGGCCAGGCGCCGGAACCGCGGGCCGGGCTGCGTTCCGGCCATATTCCAGGCAGCGTCAGCCTGCCCTATGGCACGCTGGTCGATGCCAAAAGCGGTTTCGCCATGCGGCCGGCGGACCAGCTCGCCCAGGCGATCGCCGACGCCGGGCTCGATATGAAGCGGCCGATCGTCGCCAGTTGTGGCTCCGGCGTCACCGCGGCGTTCCTAGCGCTCGGCTTCTACCTGCTTGGCAAGGACGACGTTGCCGTCTACGACGGGTCGTGGTCGGAATGGGGCGGTCGCAAGGACACCCCGGTCGAAACCTGAGCCGGTGCGATCCAATCCGCGGGGAGCGGCCGACGGCCACGCCGCCGTCAGTGGGCCAGGATCTGGCTCAGGAACAGTTTGGTGCGGTCGTTCTGCGGATTTCCGAAGAAGGCGTGTGGCTCGTTCTGCTCGATGATCTCGCCACCGTCCATGAAGATGACTCGGTCGGCGACCGTCTTGGCGAAGCCCATTTCATGGGTGACCACGAGCATGGTCATGCCGGTGCCGGCGAGCTCGATCATCACGTCCAGCACCTCCTTGATCATTTCCGGATCGAGCGCCGATGTCGGTTCGTCGAATAGCATGATCTTCGGGTTCATACACAGCGAGCGCGCGATGGCGACGCGCTGCTGCTGGCCGCCGGATAGCTGACCCGGAAATTTCCGCGCCTGTTCCGGGATTTTTACCCGCGCCAAATAGCTCATGGCGATCTCTTCCGCTTCCCTCTTCGGCGTCTGGCGAACCCAGATCGGCCCGAGCGTGCAGTTCTCGAGTACGGTCAGGTGCGGGAACAGGTTGAAGTGCTGGAATACCATGCCGACCTCGCGCCGTATGGCGTCGATGTTCTTGAGATCGTCCGTCAATTCGATGCCGTCGACGATGATCTGTCCCTGCTGATGCTCCTCCAGCCGGTTGATGCAACGGATCATCGTCGATTTTCCCGAACCCGACGGCCCGCACACCACGATGCGTTCCTTGCGCTTGACCGTCAGGTTGATGTTCTTCAGGACGTGGAACTGGCCGTACCATTTGTGCATCTCAATGATCTGAATGATCGAGTCGTTCGACGATCTCATCAGCTTCGCGGTGTCACCCATGACCAGGATCCCTATCGTCTATAGCCTGTATCCAGCTTGCGCTCGAGGTAGAGGGCGTAGCGGGACATGCCGAAACAGCTGATGAAGAAGAAGACGGCGACGAAGATATAGACCTCCGTCGAGAGCCCCTGCCACTTGGCATCGGCGAGCGACGCCTTGCCGATGCCGAGCGGGTCGAGGAGCCCGATGATGATGACCAGCGTCGTGTCCTTGTAGAGCGAGATGAAGGTATTGACGATGCCGGGAATCGAGATTTTCAAGGCCTGCGGCAGCACCACCAGACGCATCATCTTCCAGTAGCCGATGCCCATCGATTGCGCCGCCTCGTACTGGCCCTTGGGGATCGCCTGCAGCCCGCCGCGCACCACCTCCGCCATGTAGCCGGACGCGAACAAGGTGACCATGATCAGCACTCGTACCAGCAAGTTGAAGTCGGTGCCGGGCGGCAGGAAGTAGCTGAGCATCGCGGAAGCCACGAACAACAGGGTGATCAGCGGCACGCCGCGGATGAACTCGATGAAAGCGATGCTGAGCGTGCGCAAAACCGGCATCTTTGATTGCCGGCCGAGCGCCAGTAGCACCCCGAGAGGCAGCGAAAATGAGATGCCGGTGACGCCGATCACCAGCGTCAGCAGGAAGCCGCCGAACTGGTCGGTGGTCACGGGCTTCAGTCCGAGGCCGCCGATCAACAGCCAGCCGGCGACGAAGGGATAGGCGCAGGTGAAAATCAGGAGCTTCGCGCGCTGTGGTACGTTATCCCACAGCACTGGCAGAAGCGCGACGACCAGAAGCACGGCAGCGAGATTCGGCCGCCAGCGTTCGGTTACGGGGTAGAAGCCATAGACGAACAGCTCGAAGCGGTTCTGGATGAACGCCCAGCATGCGCCGGGGGACTGGGCCTGGCAATCCTTGCGGGATTCGCCGGTGAACGCTGCGTCGAGGAATGCCCATTGCAGCAGCGGCGGAATGGTCACCCACAGCAGCCACGCCGCCAATACGGTGAGCACCGCGTTGGTGACCGAGCCGAATAAGTTTTCCTTGATCCACAACAGCGGCCCCGTCGACAGCCCCGGCGGCGGCAGGCTCGGATGCTTGCCCGGCGGATATTTCTGGGTCGCGGCGGCTGTATCGTCCATGGCCGGGTCTTAGCGCTCCACCAGCTTGATCTTCTTGTTGTACCAATTCATGAACGCCGAGATGATCAGCGAGAACGCGAGATAGATGGAAAGCACGATGATCATCGATTCCATCTCCTTGCCGGTCTGCATCAGCGAGATGCCGCCGATGGTGGCGACGATGTCCATGTAGCCGATGGCGATGGCCAGCGACGAGTTCTTGGTGATGTTGAGGAACTGGCTGGTCAGCGGCGGCACGATGACGCGCAAAGCCTGCGGAATAATGATCAGCTGCAGGGTCCGGTTCGGCCTGAGGCCGATGGCGTAGGACGCCTCGGTCTGGCCCCACGCCACCGAAAGGATGCCAGCGCGCACGATCTCGGCGATGAAGGCCGAGGTGTAATAGGACAATGCCAGCCACAGCGCCAGGAACTCCGGGCGCATCACCATCCCGCCCTGGAAATTGAAGCCCTTGAGCGCCGGCACTTCCCAGCTCAGCGGCGAGCCCGAAACCCAGAACGCCAGTGTCGGCAGCAAGACGATGATCGCGAGGCCGGGCCATAATACCGGATATATCTTTCCGGTTTCTTCCTGCACCTTGCGGGCCCAGCGGCGGTACGCCCAAACGACGGCGACGGCAGCGAAAAACGCCACCAAGGTCCATACGAACGCGTCCTCGAACACCGGTTTCGGGATGAACACGCCGCGATTGGTGAGAAACGCCGTCTTGCTCCAGTCCAACGCCTGCCTCGGCACCGGCAGCACGTTGACGATGATCCCGTAGACCAAAAGGATGTGTAGCAGCACCGGCACGTTGCGGGTGAACTCGATGAAGCAGTAAACGATGCGGTTGATCAACCAGTTCTTGGAAAGCCTGAGCACCCCCAGGATGTACCCCATGGCAGTCGCCAGCACGATGCCGCAAACCGCCACCAGGACGGTATGCAGGATGCCGACGGTCATCGCCCGCAGGTGGGTGTCCTGCGACGTGTAGGAAATCAGGTGCTGGTTGATGTCGTAGCTAGCGGGCTGTTCGAGGAAGGAAAAGCTAAAGGTCTTGCCGAGCCGCGCGAGGTTCTGGATGGCGTTGTCGATGATGTAGGCGAAAAAGGCGAACAGGATCGCCAGCGTCAGGATCTGGATGATTACGGCGCGCGCTTCCTTATTGCGCCACAGCCGCAACAAGGCGTTGGTGTCGCCCGCCGTGACGGCGGCGCTCGCCTGGATCGCCAATTACACCTCCCCTTCAACTCCCGACCCGACGCTCCGATCCCGAATTTTCTCCCGAAATTCGGCACCGGCCCAAGAAACACGACGCTGGGCCGGCGGAGTCGCGGCTTCCACCGGCCCTTGTTCCGTCGATGTCAAACGCCCGGTCTTTTACCGGAACGGCGGCGCGTACTGCAGCCCACCGTTGAACCATTGGGCGTTTAGACCGCGCTCCAGGCCTATGTTGGTCTTTGGCCCGATGTTGCGCTCGAAGATCTCGCCGTAGTTACCGGCGGCCTTGATGGCCTTCAGCGCCCAATCCTTGTCGAGGCCCAGCATACCCCCGAGATTGCCTTCGGTTCCCAATAGCCGCTTGACTTCCGGGTTGGCGGATTTCTTTGCCATCTCGTCGGCGTTGCCCTTGGTAACGCCGTACTCCTCGGCCGCGACAAGGGCGTAAGTGACCCAGCGGACGACGTCGGCCCACTGGTCATCGCCGTGGCGCACTGCCGGCCCCAGCGGCTCCTTAGAAATGATCTCCGGCAGGATGACATGGTCGGCCGGCTTGTCGAAGGTGGCGCGGGTCGCGGCCAATCCCGACGCGTCGGTGGTGTAGGTGTCGCAGCGCTGGGCAAGATAAGCGGTGCGGGCTTCGTCGTTGGTTTCGATCGGCACCGGTTCGTACTTGATCTTGTTGGCGCGGAAGAAGTCCGCGAGGTTGAGCTCGGTGGTGGTACCGGTCTGAATGCACACCGTTGCGCCGTTGAGCTGCTTGGCACTCTTGATACCAGCCGACTTGCGGATGATGAAGCCCTGGCCGTCGTAATAGTTGACGCCGACGAAGCTCAGCTTCACGTCCACGTCGCGCACATACGTCCAAGTGGTGTTGCGGAAGAGGACATCACCCTCTTTCGAATTCAGCAACGTGAACCGGGTCTTGCCGGTCGCCGGGATGAACTTCACCTTGTTTCCGTCACCGACCACGGCCGCGGCCAAGGCGCGACAATGGTCCGCGTCGAAGCCCTGCCACTTGCCGGCTTTATCGGTATAGGAGAACCCGGCGAGGCCGGTATTGGTGATGCAGTTCAGTTCCTTGCGGGCCTTGACGTCATCGAGCGTCCCGGCCTCGGCCGCCATTGGCGCAACGGCCGACGCCGCCGCGATCGCCGCGACGAACGTAATTGCGGTTTTCCTCATTGGTACATGCTCCCTGGTGAATTGCGCTTATTGAAACCCTGGACCCCGTCAGTTTACGCCGCCGATCGCGGAGCCAAGCGGAATCCGTAACATGCCATGCAAAATGGTTCAAGAACAAAGACTTGGAAGGATTTTCGAAGCCAATGAAATCGCCCGCATCTTTGTCGCCTTGGCCATGGCGACATAGTATCGTGCGGCTCGACGCGATCGAATTTTATCCGCAAACGAGGACGAGGGGCCGATGAAAATAGATACCATGCTGGTGCACCGGGGCCGTCACCCCCAGAAAAACTACGGGATCGTCAACCCGCCCGTCTATCATGCCTCGACGGTCACGTTTCCGAGTGTTGCCGACTACGAGGAATCTAAGGAAAAGCCGTTCGAGGGCGTCCACTATGGCCGCACCGGCACGCCGACGACGTTCGCGCTCGAAGAAGCGGTGACCGCGCTGCACGGCGGCCACCGCACCATATCCTCGCCGTCCGGCCTCGCCGCCATCGCTTCCACGCTGTTCGCGCTGCTGAAGAAGGGCGACCACCTGCTGCTCGCCGACAACGTCTACGGGCCGACGCGGTTCCGCGTCGCCGATCCGATGCTGGCCAGGGCCGGCGTGGAGGTCACTTTCTTCGACCCGCTCAGAGGCATTGGCGGCCTGATTCGGCCCGAGACCCGCGTCGCCTATTTCGAATCCCCCGGCTCGCTAACCTTCGAGATGCTCGACGTCAGGAGGACCGCCGCCGAGGCCAAGGCCGCCGGCTTGACCGTGGTGATGGACAACACCTGGGCGTCGCCGCTCTACTTTCGTCCACTCAAGCACGGCGTTGACGTCGTCATCGAGGCGGGAACGAAATACATCGGCGGTCATGCCGACGTCATGCTCGGCACGACGACGGTGAAGACATCGGAATTATTCCAGACCATCAAGTGGACGACCAACGCCATGGGCATTTGCGCTGGCCCCGATGACTGCTATCTCGGCCTGCGCGGCTTGCGCACGCTGTCGGTGCGGCTGGAGCGCCATCAGAAGAGTGCGCTCACCCTCGCCCGCTGGCTGCAGAAGCGCCCCGAGGTCGACCGCGTGCTCCACCCGGCTTTGCCGGATCACCCGGGCCACAAGATTTGGAAGCGCGACTTCGGTGGCTCCTCCGGGCTGTTCGGCTTCGTGCTCAAGGAAGGCTATTCGAAGGCGGCGGTCGACGCGTTGCTCAACGGCATGCAACTGTTCGGCCTCGGCGACAGCTGGGGCGGCTACGAAAGCCTGTTGATCCCAACCAACCCGGGCAAGATCCGCACCGCCACCAAGTGGCGGGGCCCGGGGCCGTCGTTCCGAATCCATGCCGGGCTCGAGGATACCGATGACCTGATCGCCGATCTGGAAAAAGGCTTCGCGCGTCTCAACGCGGCTGCATGAGCGGCGGCATCGCCGTCGCCAGCAGGAACAAGGCAAACGCCGCGACCACGATCGACGGGCCGGACGGCGTGTCGAGGACGACCGAGCCCCACAAACCGCCGGCTACCGCGCCGCACCCCAGTACTCCCGCCAACACCGCCATCTGCTCGGGCGAGCGGGCAAATCGCCGCGCCGCCGCGGCCGGAATGATGATCAGCGACGTCACCAGCAGCACGCCGACCACCTTCATCGCCAGCGCCACCACCACCGCCAGCAGCACCATGAAGGCGAGGTTGACGGCGGTGACTGGAACGCCTTCGACGGATGCCAACTCCTCGTGCACGGTCGCTGACAGCAACGGCCGCCACAGCCACGCCAACGCTGCGATCACCAGTGCGCCGCCCAGGTAGATCATTGCGATGTCGTTGGCCGAGATTGCCAGCACGTCGCCGAACAAATACGACATCAGATCGACGCGCTGGGTCTCCATAAACGCCAGCGCGATTAACCCCAGTGCCAGGGTGGCGTGGGCAAGGATGCCAAGCAGCGTATCGTCGCTGAGCCGGGCCCGCCGCTGCATCGCCACCAGGCTGAGCGCGATCATGGCGCACACCGCGAAGATGCCGACATTGAGGTTGATGCCGAGCAGGAACCCAAGCGCCACCCCGAGCAGGGCGGAATGCGATAGCGTGCTGCCGAAGAACGCCATCCGCCGCCACACAACGAAAGCACCGAGGGGCCCGGCCACCGCCGCGACACCACAGCCGCCGACCAGCGCACGGACCAGGAAGTCATCCATGGGCGTTGTGCTCCCCTTGGGGATCGTGCGCCTGACCACGATCGTGGTCTGGCACGGCGCCCCGGCCGAGCGGCACCACATGGCCGTCAGCGGCGTGGTCGTGGTCGTGCTCGTGGTGATAGACGGCAATCGTGCTCGCCACCTGCTTGCCGAACAGCGCGATATAGGCCGGATCGTTGGTGACGCTCTCCGGATGGCCGGCGCAGCAGACGTGATGATTGAGACACACCACCTTATCGGTGTCCGCCATCACCAGGTGCAAATCGTGCGACACCATCAGCACACCGCAACGACGCCGGTCGCGGATGCGGGTGATCAGCCGGTAGAGCTCGGCCTGGCCGTTGACATCGATGCCCTGGCACGGTTCGTCGAGCACCAGCATGTCCGGGTCGCGGAGCAGCGCGCGCGCCAGCAGGATGCGCCGAAACTCCCCACCGGATGCCGCCTGCACAGGTGTTTCCATCACCGCCGCGGCGCCGACCTCGTCGAGCGCCGCCCGCGCTTCCGCCTCGCCGCGCCTGCACTTGGCGCCAAGGGTGAGGAACCGCCCGACGGTCAGCGGCAGGGTGGAGTCGATGTGAATGTGCTGCGGCATATAGCCGATGGCGAGGCCGTCGCGCCGCCAGACGCTGCCCCGGTCGGGCTTCAGCAAGCCGAGCATGACCCGCACCACGGTCGTCTTGCCGGCGCCGTTAGGGCCGATCAGCGTGACGATCTCGCCGGCGCCGACGGTGACATCGACGCTGGCCAGGATGACATTGCCGCCGCGGCTGACGGTTATGCCCCGCGCTTCGACCAGCGTTCCAGCATGCCTCGCGGTGATGTTCATCGCACCCGACCCCGCCTAGTCCTGTCGGCAGTTAGGGCACTCGCCCTCGATCTCGATAGTGCGACGGCCGACCGCGAACCCGGCGCGCGCCGCGCTCAAGCGGATGGCGTCGTCGATGGCCGAGTCGTTGAGCTCGGCCGCCTGCCCGCAGGTACGGCAGATCAGGAACTGGCCGCCGTGCGGTGTGTCTGGATCGGGACAGCCGACGAACGAGTTGCGGCTCTCGATGCGGTGGACGAGGCCCTGTTCGCGCAGGAAATCGAGCGCCCGGTACACCGTCGGCGGCGCCGCGCCGCTGCGCTCCGACTTCAGCGCATCGAGGATATCGTAGGCGCCGAGCGGCCGGTGACCGCCCCACACCAGTTCCAGCACCCGCCGCCGGATCGGTGTCAGCCGCACGCCGCGGTCGCGGCACAGTGCCGCGGCGCGATCCAGGGCGTCCTTCAGGCAGTG
>JACPJY010000258.1 GCA_016187325.1 Rhodospirillales bacterium
CCTTCTTGCCCTTGAAGATTTCATCGGTGGAAATGCCGCCTGGTCCGTCCTTGGTCATCACGTTCAAGGTCACGGACGGAATCTTGTCGCCTACTTTGATGGTCATCGGTCCCCCCCTGTCCCGGGTCGATGCCCGGTCGCCAACAGATAATAGATGATGCCCGGAAATTCAGCCTATTTTTCGATCCACCCGTGGTGCGGGGCGGATCGCCGCCGCCGTCACCGGGCCGCCGCCTTGGCGGTTCCGCCGCCGGCGCGGCCGACGGCGTCGAGCACCGCCTGCTCGGTCAGCAGCTCCGGCAGCACCATGCCCGCGGTCGCGCCCGGCCCGTAGACGGCGTTGAACGGGATGCCGTAGCGCTGATGGCGGGCAAGATAGGCCGAAATTGCCGCATCGGGCCGCGTCCAATCCGCTTGCATGACGACGACATCCGGACGTCCGAGCGCCGCCACCACCGTGTCGCGGCTGAGCACCAAAGTTTTGTTGACCTTGCAGGTGAGGCACCATTCGGCGGTGACGTCGACGAACACGGTCTTGCCTTGGGCGACAAGCACTGGGATGGCGTTCTCGTCGAACCGCGTCCACAGCCGTTCCAGCATCTGGCTGGAGCCGGCGGCGATGATACCAGCGGTCGGAGCATTGCCTGCCGGCTGCCCGCCGACCCAGCCCGGGACCAGCAGGGCCGCTATCGCCATGGCGCCGAACCATATCGGCGCCCGGCGTCTGGCGGTGACGGGCCGCCGGTGTCCGAGATAGAGCAGCCCGGCGCCGGCGGCGGTCAGCGCGCCGACGGCGGCAGCCGCGGCCGGCCCGATGCTGATCGCCAGTACGCTCAGCAACCACACCCCGGTCGCCGCCAACGCCACGCCGAGCAATTTGCGCAACGTCGCCATCCACTGGCCCGGCCGCGGCAGCCGAGTCGCCAACGCCGGGAACGCGGCGACGGCGAGGTAGGGCAACGCCAGACCGAGCCCCAGCGCGGCGAATACGGCCGTGATCTCGGGCGCGCCGCGGGCCAGCGCGAAGCCGATGGCGGTGCCGAGGAACGGCGCCGAACACGGCGTCGCCAGCAAGGTCGCGAGCGTGCCTTGCAGGAAATGGCCGCCGAGACCGTGCACGTGACTCGACCGCTCGCCCCAATCGGCGGCCCACGCGGGCAGGCGGACCTCGAAGAAGCCCCACAGGTTGCAGGCGAAGGCGACCACCACCAGGGTCATCGCGATCAGGAACAACGGCTGCTGGAATTGGATGCCCCAGCCGATGGTCATGCCGGCGGCCTTGAGCCCAATCAGCGCCGCCGCCAGCACCGCGAACGCGAACAGAATTCCGGCCGCTGAGGCAACGAAGCTCTGGCGCACGATGCGACTTTCGCCACCGCCGTGGCCGACGACGCCGAGCAGCTTGATTGACAGCACCGGCAGCACGCACGGCATCAAATTCAGGATCAGCCCGCCGAGTACCGCCAGCGCCAGGATAAGGACAATCGGCTGCGCCGCCCCGCCGCCGTCGAGGCGGACGGCGGCACCAGCGGCGGTCGCCACCAGGCGCCGCTCGGCGACGCGGTTTCCATCAACCAGCGTCAGGACCAGCGGCCGGCCGGCGAGGCTGCCGGCGGGCGGATCGGTCAGTTCCTTGAGCCCATAGACCTTGACCTGCAGTTGCGCCTTGCGCGCGTTGCCGCTGAGACGCACTGCCGGCCGCGAAAACGAAATCCCGGGCGGACCTTCGACGTAGAGGTCAGGCGCCGCAAATGGCAGGTCGGCAGCGGCGGAAACGCGGACGACGGTGTCCTTGCCGTCATCGGTAGTCTCGGCGGCCTCGATCATCAGGCCGTGGCGGCGGCCGTCGCCCGGGACGTTGGCCTGGAAGCGATCGATCAAGTGCGCGAACTTGCTTGGCTTGATCGAACCCTCGGGCAGAGCAAGGGCGACGTCGGCACTATAGGGGATGCAGATTTCCTTGCAGGTGAGATAGCGGACGATGCCGCTCATCTCGAGCGGCTTGACCGGATCCTGCCGCGTCACCGTCATCGGCAGTACCACCTCGTCCTCGTAGCCGAGGGTTTCCAGGCCCAGCACCGAGAAACGCGACGGCGCCGGCCAATGCACGACCGCGGTCTTCAGGTTGCGCGACGCCGACCAGTCGGGCTCCGGCGGGAAGCCGGCGTCGCCGGGCGAGCGCCAGTATATCTTCCAGCCCGGCTTCATCTTGAAATGCAGGCCGAGGCGGAGCGTCTCGGCGCCGCCCGCCGTCTCGGTGGCGGAGATCAGGCGCAGCGCCGTTTGGTCGGTCTCCTGCCAGGGCGATGCGGCGGACTCGGATGAAAGCCCGGCCATCGCCGATTCGCCGGCGAATGCCGCCGCGGCGAGGCAGAGCACAAACGAACCTGTCCGTAAGAATCTCGAGAACATCCGTCTCACGATTGTGTTGTCCAATAGGCGCTGTTCGAACGACAGCCGAATCCAAAGGCCGAAAGAACGAGACCTTCGGAATTATATAAGTAATCGAGCGCCTGTTTCATCCACCCGGCACGCCGATCACGAAAATGTTTTCCGGTCGCGCCCGGCCGGAGACCGCCAGAACGCGCCGTTTCTTTGCCGGATTGCCCAACCTGTGCCATAATTACTTTATAATATTAGGTGTCGCGGCATCCATGACGGCCGCTGGCGTCCGAAAGGGGCGACCCATGTCGGGTTTCGCAGCGAAGGGCCAATATCTTGCCGGGCAACTCCTGGTCGCCATGCCGGGGATGCGCGACCCGCGATTCCAGAAGACGGTCATCTACATGTGCGCCCATAACGCCGACGGAGCGATGGGCCTCGTCATCAACCGGGCGCTCGAATCGCTCAGCTTCCCCGATCTGCTGGAGCAGTTGGGGATCGACTCGTCCGGCGTCGGCAAGCAGATCAACGTGCATTTCGGCGGCCCCGTGGAATCCGGACGCGGCTTCGTCCTGCATTCCCCGGACTACGTCCAGGATGCGACCATGGTGGTCGACCGCGACGTCGCGTTGACCGCCACCGTCGACATCCTGAAGGCGATCGCCGGCGGCACAGGCCCGCGGCAGAGCCTGCTGGCGCTTGGCTACGCGGGCTGGGGGCCCGGCCAACTCGATTCCGAAATCAGAGGCAACGGCTGGTTGCACGTTGCCGCCGATAACGAACTGGTGTTCGGCCCCAACTTGGACGCCAAGTGGGACCGCGCGATGACCAAGATTGGCGTCAATCCGCTGATGCTGTCCGACGACGCCGGCCACGCCTGACGCTGTCATTCTAATTAGATGCCTCTCCCGACCTGAGCCGCTTGGCGGCGCGCTCGAGTCCCTGCATGCCTGACCCGGGACCGATACCGGCGAGGGTCGGGCGGGATTCCATCAGTCGCGTCGCGACCCGGGCGATGGCGGTGCCGTCGACGGCCTCTACCTGGGCGACGATCTCGTCGACCGCCAACGGCCGTTTGAAGACGATCATCTGCCGGGCCAACTGCTCGCATCGCGATGACGTGCTCTCCAGCGACATCAGGATGGCCGCCTTGACCTGGGCGCGGGCGCGGGCGATCTCGTCGGCCGGCGCACCCTTGGCCAATTTCGCGATCTCGTCGAACACCAGCGGCACCACCTCCGACACTTGCTTCTCGCCGGTGCCGGCATAGATGCCGAACAACCCGCCGTCGACGTAAGCCGACGTGTAGGAATAGATCGAATAGACCAGACCGCGTTTCTCGCGCACCTCCTGGAACAGCCTCGACGACATGCCGCCGCCGAGCAAGGTCGAGAACACCGTGGTGGCGTAGAAGTCCTTGTCGTCGTAGGCGATGCCGTGCATTCCCATCAGCAAGTGCGCCTGCTCAAGGTCGCGCGATTCCCGGAAATCGCCGCCGACGTAGCGGGCCGGCTGGCGCGGCGAGCCGATCGGCGCGGGAAGCGAATCGAAGGCAGCCGCCGCCAGCTCGACCAGTCGGTCGTGATCAAGACGCCCGGCGGCGGCGAAGACGATGTTGGGCGCGCTGTAATGGCCGCGCATGTAATCGAGTAGACGCCGGCTGTCCATGGCGCGGATCAGTGGCGCCGAGCCCAACACCGGCCGGCCGATCGCCTGATCGGGGAATGCGATCGTCTGGAAGCAGTCGAAGATGATGTCGTCCGGGGTGTCGTTCGACTGGTTGATCTCCTGGACGATGACGTCCTGCTCGCGGGCGAGTTCGCCCGCGTCCATCACCGAGTGCTGGAGGATGTCGGCGATGATGTCGACGGCGAGCGCCAGATCGGCCTTCAGGATCTTGGCGAAATAGGCGGTCGACTCACGCGCCGTGTAGGCGTTGAGCTGGCCGCCGACGGCCTCGATCTCGGCGGCAATCGCGAGCGCGTCGCGGCGCTCGGTGCCCTTGAACGCCATGTGCTCGAGCAGGTGCGAGATGCCGTTCAACTTGGCCGGCTCGTCACGGGCGCCCACCGCCACCCAGGCGCCGAGCGAGATGCTCTCGACCGTCTCCATGACGTCACTGACAACGCGGAGCCCGTTGGCGAGCTCGCTCACGCGCACGCTCATGCAGCCGCCTTCGCGCGGGCCCGCTCCTGAACGTGGCGCTTGACGGCGGCGATGTCATTGGTGAGCACCGCGCAGCGCTCCTTGCGTTCGAACAGGTCCTTCAGCCGCGCTGGCAACGCTGGGCGGACGCCGGTCGCAGCCTCGACGGCGTCCGGAAACTTCGCCGGATGCGCGGTCGCCAGCACCACCATCGGCACGTTCGCGTTGCGGCGCCGGGCGCGGCCGGCGGCGAGGCCGACCGCGGTGTGCGGATCGATCATCAGGCCGGAATCCTTCAGCACCGCGTGGATGGTGTTCTTGGTCACCTCGTCGTCGAAGCGGGCGCCGTCGAAGATCGCCCGCGCCGCCTGCAAGGTCCGCGCCTCGACGGTGAAGCGGCCGGTCTTCCGGAAGCCGGCCATGATTTTGGCAACGCGGCCGCCGTCGCGGCCCTCGAGGTCGAACAACAGGCGCTCGAAGTTGCTCGACACCTGGATGTCCATGCTCGGGCTGATCGTCGGATGCACCTCGCCAATCTGCATGGCGCCGGTCTCGAAAAAGCGCGTCAGGATGTCGTTGCGGTTCGAGCCGACGATCAACTGACTGACCGGCAGCCCCATGACGCGTGCCGCATAGCCGGCGAACACGTTGCCGAAGTTGCCGGTCGGCACGGCGAACGCAACCGAGCGCTCGGGCGCGCCGAGGCGGACGGCGGCCCAGAAGTAATAGACGATCTGCGCCATCACCCGCGCCCAGTTGATCGAGTTGAAGGCGGTGAGTCGGTGGCGGTCGCGGAACGGCTGGTCGTTGAACATTGCCTTCACCAGATCCTGGCAATCGTCGAAGGTACCCTCGATGGCGATATTGTGGACGTTGGCCGAGAGCACCGTGGTCATTTGCCGTCGCTGCACCTCCGAGATGCGGTCCTTGGGAAGCAGGATGAAGATCTCGATGGCGTCGCGGTCGCGGCATGCCTCGATGGCCGCCGAGCCGGTATCGCCCGACGTGGCGCCGACGACGGTGACCCATTCGCCGCGCGCCTTCAGCACGTGGTCGAACAACGGCCCCAGGAACTGCAACGCCATGTCCTTGAACGCCAGCGTCGGACCGTGGAACAGCTCGAGCAGCCATTCGCCGTTGCCGAGCTCCGTGAGCGGCGCCACCTCGGCGGTGTCGAAATTGCGATAGGCCTGGTCGATGATGCCGGCCAGCGCGGCTTCGGCGATGCTGCCCTTCATGAACGGGCGCATCACCCGGAGCGCCAGCTCCGGGTAGGGCAGGCCGCGGAAGCCGGCGATCGCGCCCGCATCCAGCCGCGGCCAGGGTTCGGGCACATAAAGGCCGCCGTCGCGGGCAAGCCCGCCCAGCAACACATCGTCGAAGCCAAGAGTCGGGGCCTTGCCCCGGGTCGAGATGTACTTCACGGGCCGAATGCTCCAATTCCAAAGGCGGCCTAACCTAGCGCCGCGACCGGGGGGCGGCAACCTTGCCGCCGGTCACGGCAGATAGCGCGCCTGCAGGTGGCGGATGAACACTTTCGGGTCGAGCGGCGTGCCGGTGGCCTCGATCAGCGACTCCCGCGCCGACATCAGCGAGCCCTTGCCGTGCACGTGGGCGCCGAGCCAGTCGGTCAGCGGCTTGAACTGACCTTTGCCGATACCGTCCTCGATCGCCGGGTCGGCGCGCCGGGCGGCGTCGAACAACTGTGCCGCAGTCATGGCGCCGAGCGTGTAGGTCGGGAAATAACCCCAGGCGCCGTCATACCAGTGCAGGTCCTGCAGGCATCCCTCGCGGTCGGACGGCGGCGTCAGGCCGAGCAGCTTTTGCATCCCCTCGTTCCACGCCCCAGGCAGATCGGCGACCTGCATCCTGCCTTCGACCATCGCCTTTTCCAGCCG
Source organism: Rhodospirillales bacterium (assembly GCA_016187325.1). Taxonomy (GTDB): domain Bacteria; phylum Pseudomonadota; class Alphaproteobacteria; order Rhodospirillales; family Casp-alpha2; genus JACPJY01. The sequence continues at coordinate 6,426 of JACPJY010000258.1, forward strand.
GTAACGCAGGATAACGTGGGCCGGGTAAGTGACCTCGTCGGCATCGACGCGGATGAAATCGGGCTTTACCTGAGTGTAGACGCGGTAGAGGTTGCCCGGCTCCCACGCCGGGCCGCGGCCGTCGAACATTTTGCGCATCAGCGGCGCCGCATAGGTCAGGAACTTCTCGGAGCGGCACACCTGCATCTCGATCAGCAGCGATTGGCCTTCGTGCATGCTCATGCCGAGTGCGTCGCCCACGGGCTGGCCGCGCCACGCCTTCGGTAGGCCGCGCTCGTAGAGCGCATGGCCGGTTTCGTGCAGCACCGCCATCAGGCTGGAGGTGAAGTCGTCCTCGTCGTAGCGGGTGGTGATACGCACGTCGTCGGGCGTGCCGCCGCAGAACGGGTGCAGGCTGACGTCGAGCCGGCCGTGATCGAAGTCGAAGCCGAGAGCCTCCATCAGGCGAATGCCCAACGCCTCCTGCGTGGCGCTCGGGAACGGGCCCTCAGGCATCAGCGGCACGCCGGCGGCGGCTTGGCGGTCGAGCACTTCGGCCAGGAACCCGGGCAGGAATGCCTCGAGCTCGGCAAACTCGCGGTCGATGTCGGCGGAGCGGCCGTCAGGCTCGAAGTCGTCGAGCAGCGCGTCGTACAAGCCGAGGCCCTGCTTTGCAGCCTTCGCCTCGGCTGCCTCGCGCACCCGGTTCAGGAGTTCCTCGAGATACGGCCGGATGAGCGCGAAATCGCCGGCCGGGCGGGCGGTCCGCCACACGGTCTCGCACGCGGATTCGGCCTTCGACAACGCGATCACTAGGTCTTCCGACAGCGCCGTCGCCTTGCTCCAGCGCCGGCGCATCTCGCGCAAATTCGC
>JACPJY010000259.1 GCA_016187325.1 Rhodospirillales bacterium
CACGCGACGCGGTCGCAATACAGGTCCAGCTCGTCCATGTCGGCGATGCGCAAGGACTCGCGGGCGTCCATCTCCATGCCGTCGATGATGGCCCGGAAGTCCTCCTTACGCAGCCCGAACTCCTCGACTGCCCGCTTCAGCGCCCGCGTCACCGAATCGCGCGGCTGTTCGCCGTAGAGCCGCTCGATCTCGCCCCGCCACCGGCCGAGCGCTTCCATCTTCTCCGCCACCCCGGCGGCGCCGTCGGCGATGTCGTCGACCTCGCGGCAGAAGGCGTAGATGCCGAACATCGCCCGCCGCTTGGCTTCAGGCAGCCGGCGCATCGCCCAATAGAAGGAGGTGCCGGCGCCGCGCACCACGGCCTCGACGTGCGCCAGGGCTTCGGCGTCAACGGACTCTTGGATTGGCGTGCGGGCGTCTTCCATGCCGCTATGGATACACGACGCCGGCCGCGGCGTCATCCGTCGGCGGCCGGAGCGGTGCCGTAATGGCGCCCTTTCCAGGCACCGCCGCGCCCGCGCCAAGTGCGGATCGCCGACGACACCGCCATCAGCATGTAGAGCAACGCCGCCAGGGGCAGCGTCAGGCCCCAGGCGGCCGGCAGGCCGTAGAGGCGCAGCGTCGGCGCGAACGCCAGCGGCATCATCCCCCACCACACGGCAAGCCCAGCGGCGACGCCCGGCCAGCCGCCGCCGAGGACGCCGACGGCGGCCAGCGGCGGCGCCAGATAGACGACGGCAAGCGCCGCCACCGTGCCGACCAGCGCCACGGACGAATTGCCGAGCTGCTCGAACGCCGTGCGGGCCACCATGTCCCACACGTCGCCGAGGGTGTCGTAGCGGCGCAGGCTTTTGACGCCAGCGGCGAGCCCGAGCCAAATGGCGCCTTGTCGCTTGACGTGGGCAGCGAGTGCGCAGTCGTCGATCAGGCGGTCGCGGATCGTCTCGACGCCGCCGATCGCGCGCAGGGCCGACCGCCGCACCAGCATGCAACCGCCGGCGGCGGCGGCCGTCGTCCGCGCTCGGTCGTTGACCCACGGGAACGGGTAGAGCTTCTGGAAGAAGAACACGAAGGCAGGGATCAGCAGCCGTTCCCAAAACCCGTCGCAACGCAGCCGCGCCATCAGCGACACCAGATCCAGGCCGTCGCACTCGGCCTTGCCGACCAGGCGCCGCAGGCTCGGTGCATCGTGTTCGATATCGGCGTCGGTGAACAGCACGTAGGTGGCGTCGGCGTGGCCGGCGTCGGCGGCATCCAGCCCCTGTTTCATCGCCCACAGCTTGCCGGTCCAGCCGGCCTGCAGAGGCTGCGAGCGGATCACCGTCAGCCGCGCATCGCGGCCGGCCGCCTCGGCGGTACCGTCGTCGCTTATGTCATCGACGACGATCACGGCGAAATCGCCCGGATAATCCCCGGCCAGCAGCGAGCCGACCGTGACGCCGATGGTGGCGGCCTCGTTACGGGCCGGGATCACCGCCACCACCTTGGGCCACGCCGCCAACGCCGGCGGCGTCGCCGGCAGCATCTGGTCGGCGCGCCAGAAGCCGCCGCGGAAGCCGAGCAGCCCGATCCACGCCGCCACGGCCAGGAGCGCGAGAATGGAGAGGCCGCTGTCAAACATCGCCCGTCACAACAGCGCCCCGACCGCCCCCTTGACGCAGCAGGCGAGGAACATGCCCTTGCTCAGCTGCACGCGCCGGGGCCCGAGCGGATCGCGGCGGCGCAACAGTCCGCACAAACGCTCCGCGATCGCCAGGATGGCCGCCGATTCCATTGCCAGACGCCGGCTCGCGAGGCCGCCAGGAAGCGGCTTGGCATCCTTCAGCAGCGCCTCGGTGGCATCAAGGGTACGGTCGAGCACACGGCGCAGCGCCGGTGACGCCCGCTCGGCCGCCAGCGCCGTCACCTCGACGCCGGCCTCGGCCATCCAGTCCATCGGCAAATAGACGCGGTCGAGTTTCAGGTAGTCGTCCTTGCAGTCCTGCAGGTGATTGATCACCTGCAGCCCCATGCACAACGCGTCGGAGGAAGCGTAGCCGTCGCGGGAGCCGCCGTGTAGGTCGAGCAGGTACCGACCGACCGGCGCCGCCGACAGCACGCAGTAGCCCATCAGGTCGTCCCAGTCCTTGTAGCGAAGCTTGGTGGCGTCCAGCTTGAAGGCGGCGATCAAATCGACACAGTGATCGGCAACGACGCCGGTGGCGGCGAGACTGTCGCGCATCCGGTGCGCGGTTTGGTAGGCGGGACCGTTGGCGTCGCGGTCGAGCAGCGCCTTCTCGAATCCGTCCAGGCGGCGCACCTTTTCGCCGGCGTCGAGCCCGGGGTTGTCGGCGATGTCGTCGATGGCACGGGCGAAACGGTAGAAGACCGCGATGTGCGGGCGCAGCCGCGCCGGCAGCAACCACGACCCGACGGGAAAGTTCTCGTAGGCCGCGTCCTTGCCCGACGGGGTTTCGACTGTCTGCCGCGGGTCATCGGTCATTGATTTCCGGCCCTTGTCGCCGCCGACCGCCGGAGGGGGTGGCAACGATGACGGCGCGCGCCGCGCCGCCGGTTCCGGCGCGCCATCAGGTATTGGCTTGGATCCTTTTCCGTATTTCCGTCAGCAGTGCGCCGAGGTTGCCGTCGTGTTGCTGGATGAACGAAGCGAACTCCGACTTCTGGGTTTGCACCATGCTGATGCCCTCGACGATTACGTCGACGATCTTGAATCCGCCGGGCTTGCCCCGCACCCGCCAGGCGACCTTGATCGGCTGGGCGCCGTCGACGCGTTTGATCGTCGAATAGACGATGATATCGTTTTCACCCCGCACTTCCGCCTGCTCGATTTCCAGCGTCTCGCCGGCGTACTTGGAAAACCGCTCGGCGTAGGTGGCTACCATCAAGTCTTCGAAAAGCTTGAGGTATTCACTCTTTTCCTGTTCCGAGGCGCGCGGCCAGTGACGGCCGAGGACAAACCGGGCGATGCCGGGGATGGCGAAGTTGTCGAGCATCAAGGTGCGGAACCGC
>JACPJY010000248.1 GCA_016187325.1 Rhodospirillales bacterium
CGCCATCGAGGACGCCGAGCGCGCTGTCACCGAGCTGCACGGCGAGCCGCGCGGCCTGCTCAAGGTCAACGCCTCGACTGCGTTCGCCCAAAACCACCTGGAGCCGCTGATCCCGGGCTTTCTCGCCCGCTTCCGGGAACTCAGTATCCAGCTCACCCTCACCGAAAGCTTCGTCAACCTGATCGAGGAGGAAGTCGACGTGGCGATCCGTGTCGGCCAGCTCACTGACAGCTCGCTGATCGCCCGCCGGCTCGGCTCGGCGCGGCGCATGATCGTCGGCTCTCCGGACTACTTGAACAAGCACGGCACGCCGAAAACGCCGGACGACCTCAAGCTTCACAACTGCCTCAGGCTGATCACCGGTACCAGCTTCAATCGCTGGGAATTCGAGGGTCCGGGAGGCCCGCGCGCCATCGACGCCGGCGGCAACTTCGAGACCAACAACGCCACCGTGCTGCATCGCGCGGCGCTGGCCGGGCTCGGCTTGATCCGCGCTGCCAATTTCGTGGTCGGCGCCGACGTCAAGGCAGGGCGGTTGCTGCAGGTGCTGGCCGATTTCGAATCGCCGACGGCGACGCCGGTCAACGCCGTCTATCCCCACAGCCGACACCTGTCGCCGAAGGTGCGCGCCTTCGTCGACATGTTGGTTACGACGTTCCAACCGGTGGCGCCATGGGAGAAAACGGACCGGGCGTAGCGCCGGCGTCTAGTTGAGTTTTTTCGAAAGTTCCCTGATCGCCGATTCGAGCAGCTTCTCGGCGTGCGGACCCTTCGGTCGATCAGCCAGATAGGTTCGCGTCGCCTCGATGGAGACGTCGACGACGTGCACACTACGGCTCGCCAGAACGGCGGCTTTTCGTCAAACGTGCCTTGAAACTAAAGAGGCGAAATCGTTCGTGGGGACGCTTACGGCTTAGGCGCCGGAGTGTGACTGTCGGCCAGGGAAACCGGGCTGACGACGCTTACTACCGACAGCGTCGCGAAGGCCAGGAACAGAATGGCGAGAACCGCCCGCAGCTTTGACATGAATCTCTCCACAACTAAAATCGTACGCCCTGGTGACCATTCACCCGAACGGCCGAATCAGGTGGTGAAAATACCCCGGCCTTCGGCGCGATGTCAATTCGATTGGAACCGTTCCAGATGGTAGCAACGTCGGCAATGCACCGCTCCCGCGCACGGGCCATGCTTGCCATCGGCTTGGCGATTGGCTGCATCGGAGCTGTGCTGGTCTCTACGTCCGCTGCGGGCGATGAGCAATTGGCCACCCATCCGGTACTTCGAATCGAGACGGGGATGCACACGGCGCCGATTCTCCGAGTCGCCGTCAGCCGGGACTCCCGCTTTATGGCGACGGCCTCTCTCGATAAAACCGTCCGCGTTTGGTCCGTGGCCGACGGCAAGCTGATACGGACGCTCAGGATGCCGGTCGGTATCGGTTACGAGGGGGCGCTGCACGCGCTCGCGATTTCGCCGGACGGCAGCCGACTCGTTGCCGGTGGATGGACCGGGAACTGGGACGGTGGCTGGAGCTTGTACGAGTTCGAATTGGCGACCGGCCGCTTGGCCAAGCACGTTGCCGGCGTTCCCGAGCGTCCCGTTCACATGACCTATTCTGAAGACGGGCGACACCTTGCCGTCGTCATGAAGAACAACATGGGCCTCAGGGTCTATCGTGCCGACGACTTCAATGTCGTCGCCGAGGACCGCGACTACACCAGCGACAGCGTATCGGCGGAATTCGCACCGGACGGCCGTCTGTTGACCACGGGTCTGGACGGTTATCTGCGCCTTTACGATAAGGACTTCAAGCGATCGATCAAGGAAGCCGCCCCGGGTGGCAAATGGGCCGTCGAAGCGAAATTCTCCCCAGACGGGAAAAAGATTGCCGTCGGCTACGCCGACTCGACCCGGGTCGATATCCTATCCGGCGATACACTCAAACTTTTGGCGCAAGCACACACCGGGGATATCAAGGAAGGTTATTTGGCCCGCGTCGCTTGGTCAGCGGACGGCCGTTACCTCTACGCCGGCGGACGGTATGACCGCGGCGGCTGGAACCCGATTCGCCGCTGGTCGACGGACTCGTATCGGCGTTACTCCGAATTTCCCGCCGTCACCAACGCGGTGATGCAAATCATTCCGCTGAAGGACGGACAGATCATCTATGCCGGGCGAGACCCAATCATCGGCGTGATCAACGAGGGATTCCGAAAGAAATTTGCCCACGGACCATCGACGTCCGATTTCAGAGGCAACTTCGAGGGGTTCCGGGTCTCCGAGGACGCAACGACGATCGAATTCTCATTCGAACCATGGGGCAAGCGTCCGGGACGGTTTTCGCTTCTCCAGCGCAAGCTGGCCGTAGAACCCAAGGACGATGCCACAAACCTGTCCCCATTCCTCGCCGAGGCGGAAGGGCTGATCGTCAGCGATTGGCGCACGTCCTATGCCCTGCTCCTGAACGACAAGCTTCTGCGTCTACAGCCCCACGAAAACTCCAATGCTTATGCCTTCGCCCCCGACGGCAAGGCCATCTACATCGGGACCTCGTTTCGTCTGGTGGAGTTCGATCGCGACGGCCGCGAAGGCTGGCAATTCCGAGCTCCGGCCGAAGTCTATGGTGTCAACGTGGCGCCCAACGGCAAGCTGGTGGTTGCCGCGCTTGCCGACGGAACGATCCGCTGGTACCGGCGGCACGACGGCCAGGAGCTGCTAGCGTTTTTCCCGCATCGCGACGGCCAGCGTTGGATCGCCTGGACGCCTTCCGGCTATTACATGGCGTCGCCGGGAGGCGACACCCTGATCGGCTGGCACTTGAATCGCGGGACCTCCGGTGCGCCGGATTTCTTTCCGGCCGCCCAGCTTCGCGACAACTTCTATCGGCCCGACGTGGTGATCCGCATCCTGTTCACCCTGGACGAGGCCGAGGCCCTGAAGAAGGCGGACGCGGAGAGGGGCGGAAAGGACTCGCAGTCCCGTGACGTGACGAGCGTGCTGCCGCCGGTGATCACCATTACCGGTCCAAGCCAAAATGCAGCCTTCGACGAACCTCGCGTGAAGGTCACCTATGAGCTTCGCGCACCGTCGGGCATGCCGGTACGCGCCGTCAAGGTATTGGTCAACGGACGGCCCGCCCAGCGGTTCGACCGGCAACCGATTGTCGTCGGTGCCGACGTCCACAAGGGTCAATTCGAATTGATCGTTCCCCGGCGCGATGTGGAAGTGTCGTTGATCGCGGAGAACGTTCACGCGGCGAGCCTGCCGTCGTCGGTCAAGTTGAAATGGGTGGGGCCGAAATCGGAGCAACTGCGGTTCCGCAACAAGCTCTACGTGCTGGCAATCGGCGTCAGCGACTACCGGGATTCCAAACTCAAGCTGGGTTACGCGGCCGAGGACGCGCGCGACTTCGCCCGGATCATCGGCCTGCAGAAGGGACTGGCTTACAGCGACGTGATCGTCAAAAGCCTGACCGATAAAGAAGCAACGCTGGAAAACATCCGCCGCGGTTTGGATTGGATCGAGAAATCCGCCAAGGGTGTGGACGTGGCCATGGTTTTCGTTGCCGGGCACGGAGTCGACGACGCCGAGGGCTCCTATTATTTCCTTCCCCATGACGCGGATGCCGCGCGCCTGGAAAGCACTGGCGTCAATTACGCCGATTTCCGCAAGACCCTCGCGTCCATCCCCGCCCTGACGTACCTTTTCATCGACACCTGCCATTCCGGTGACGCCTTGGGGCGGCCGGGGAGGCCGTCGACCGACACGACGCGGCTCATCAACGATCTCTCCAGCGCCGAAAACGGCATTGTCGTGTTTGCCTCCTCGACCGGCGAGCAAGTGTCTTACGAAAATCCGGCCTGGGAAAACGGCGCGTTTACGGCGGCCCTGGTGGAAGGGTTGGACGGAAAAGCCGCCCTGGTCGGCCGCGATTACATCACGGTCGGGATGCTGAACGTCTACGTTTCCGAACGGGTGCAGGATTTGACGGGTGGCGCGCAAACCCCCACCTCAGCGATTCCGACGCTCATTCCCGATCTGCACATCGCATTGAAGCGCGGGACATCAATCAGGTAAGGGGCGTTATAGCGTGCTGGCCGTTGGGCCGCCCTGGGCGGCTCCGTGCCCTCTCCTGCGTGGCGTTTCGCGGGTTTCCAGTTCAATGCCGCCCCGCCCAGCCGTCAGTTGAGTTTTTTCGGCAGTTCCCTGATCGCCGATTCGAGCAGTTTCTCGGCGTGCGGTCCCTTCAGCTGGTCGGCCAGATAGGCGCGCGTTGCCTCGATGGCGATGTCGATGGTGTGCGCCCGAACGTCGGCCAAGGCCTGCGCCTCGGCGCGGCCGATGCGGTCCAGCGCCAGTTGCTCGCGCCTGGCCAGCGACGCCTCGATGCGCTCCTTGCCCTGGGCGGCGATGCGCTCGGATTCGTCGCGGGCGTGGGCAACGATCGCCTCGGCCTCCTTGGCGGCGTCGCGCTGCTTGCGCTGATAGGCGGCGAGCAGATCCTGGGCTTCCTCGCGCAGCTTTTCCGCCTCGTCGAGGTCGGCGCGGATCTTGTCGGCGCGCTTGTCGAGCCCGCCGGCGATGGCACGCGTGATCGGCTTCGCGAACGCCGCCACGAAGATGACGAAGGCGACCAGAACCCAAAACGTCGGATCGTCGAATATGGCCTGCATGTGCCGCTGATCCCCTTTCCCGGCCTTATCCCTTGGCCTTGAGCGCGCGGTCCACCGCCTGGGCGATACCGGCCTTGGCCGGCGCCTCGTCGGTTAGCCGCTCGACCGCCGCCGCCGCCACCTCGAGCACCGCGGCACGGACGTTGGCCACGGCGGCGTCGACGACGCGGCCGATGGCGGCTTCGGCATCGGCGATCCGGCGCTGTAGTTGCTCGGCCTGCCGGGCCTCGCGCTCGGCGGCTTCGGTGGCGACCTTCCCAGCCGCCTCGCTGACCAGCGCATGCGCCTCGGCGCGCGCCTCGGCCAGCGCCTGCTCGTAAGCCGCCAGCGCGGCTTCCGCCTCCTTCTTCGAGGCCTCCGCCTTGGCCAGGTTGTCGGCGATGCGCTTCTGGCGCGCTTCCAGAACGTCGGCGATGCGCGGCACCGCGATCCGCCACATCACCAGGAACAGCGCGGTGAACGTGATCACCAGCCACACGACCTGCGGCAAATAGGTGTTGACGTCCAATTGTGGCATGGCGTCCTTCCTGAAGCGCCTGCCGGGACCGGCCGGAGCCGGTCCCGGAGGATCTAGCCGAACAGGATGACCAGCGCGATGACCAGCGCGTAAAGCGCGATCGCCTCGACCAGCGCGAACCCGAGCATGGTCATCGGGAATACTGCCGCGTTGGCGGCCGGATTACGCCCGACCGCCTGGATGAAGGCGGCGAAGATATGGCCGATGCCAATGCCGGCGCCGATCACGCCAACGACGGCGATGCCGGAGCCCAGCAACTTTGCAGCTTCGATACCCATGGGTTGGTTCCTTTCCTTTGAATTGAGCCGAACGTCAGAAACGAATTCCTTCGACGCCGCCTAGTGCAGGTGCAGCGCGTCGTTGAGATAGAGGCAGGTCAGAATCGTGAACACGAACGCCTGCAGGAAGGCGATGACGATCTCGAGCGCCGTCAGCGCGACGATGAACGCCAGCGGAAACGCTCCGAACAGCCCCAGCGCCACCACGAACCCGGCGAACACCTTGAGCAGCGTATGGCCGGCCAACATGTTGGCGAACAGCCGCACGCTCAAGCTCACCGGCCGCGACAGATACGAGATGATCTCGATCGGCACCAGCAGTGGCGCCATGATCAGAGGCACACCCGGCGGCATGAAGAAGGTAAAGAAATGTAGCTTGTGCTTGATCAGCGCGATCACGGTGACGCCCATGAACACCACGATTGCCATCGTGAAGGTAACGACGATGTGACTGGTGAAGGTGAACCCGTAAGGCACCATGCCGAACAGGTTGCCGAACAGCACGAACATGAACACCGTGAAAATGAACGGGAAATACGGCCGCCCCTCGGTGCCGACGGTGTCCTTGACCAGGTTCGCGATGAACACGTAAGAGAGTTCGGCCATCGACTGCCAACGGCCCGGTACCAACGCGTGACGACGCATGCCGAGGACCAGGAAGGCGCTGACCCCGATCACCGTCAACGCCATGAAGGTAGCGGAATTGGTGAACGAAACGTCGATATCGCCGACCTGAATCGGCACCCAACGCTTGATCTCGAACTGCGCAAGGGGGCTGTGACCTTCCGCCAACGTCCTTATCCCTCGATCCCCGGTCCCTGGTCGCCGGGTCTTTGCGGCCCGGTTGGTTTATCCTGCCGGTAGCCGACGGCATAACCGAAGCCGCGGGCCAACCGGTACACGTTCAGGATGCCGGCGGCGCCCCCCAACAGAATGAACACCAGCATCAGCCACGGGCGGGTTCCGAGCCAGGCATCCAACAGCCAGCCGATCGCCAGCCCGACGGCGAGGGCAGAAACTAACTCGACACCAACGCGTAAAGCAAGGCCGAGCGCGCTTCCCGGCGGCCGGTCGTGGTTGAGGCCACCGGGCACCTTTTGCCGCGCCCCCTCCGCCGCCTGCCTGAGGCGGGTATCGAGCTTTTCCAGGTCGTCCACGGGCCCTCGTTCGCGCATCGGAAAACCCCTCGTCGGGCGCCGCCCCACGCTGATGGCGGGCCGGCCATCATCGGCCGTCCCCCCCGGCTGTCAAGGCCCGGAGCCGGCGACCGTAGCCGCCCCGTTGGTCATGTCGCTGGTCACGCGACGACGTCACGCCGTGGCGCGCAATTCCTCGGCCCGGTGCAGGTCGACCGACACCAGCTGCGAGACACCGCGCTCGGCCATGGTGACGCCATAGAGGCGGTCCATGCGCGCCATCGTCATGTGGTGATGGGTGATGCAAATGAAGCGTGTGCGATCGCTGCTCGCCATTTCCACGAGCAGGTTGCAGAAACGCTCGACATTGGCGTCGTCGAGCGGCGCGTCGACCTCGTCGAGCACGCAGATCGGCGCCGGATTGGTCTGGAACACCGCGAACAGCAGCGACAGCGCGGTCAGCGCCTGCTCGCCGCCGGACAGCAGCGACAACACCTGCAACCGTTTGCCCGGCGGGCTGGCCATGATTTCGAGGCCGGCGTCTAGCGGGTCATCGGATTCGGTCAATTGCAGGTGCGCCCGGCCGCCGCCGAACAGCTTTACGAACAACTGCTGGAAGTGCTTGTTGACTTTCTCGAACGACGTCAGCAGGCGTTGGCGCCCCTCGCGGTTGAGCTCGGCGATGCCGCGGCGCAGCTTCTCGATCGCCTGACTCAGATCCTCGCGCTCGCGCTGCAGGCTGTCGACCTGCTGCTGCATCTCGTTTGCCTCGGTCTCGGCGCGCAGGTTCACCGGCCCCATGGTCTCGCGCTCGCGGTTGAGGCGCTCGACCTTGCGTTCGACCGCCTCCAGGTCGGGCTTGTCGCTGTCGGGCTTCAGGCCCGACAGCTCGAACACTTGGTCGGGACGGCAATTGAGCCGGTCCTTGATGCGCTCGGCGATGGCGTGACAACTCTGCTTTGCCTGCTCGACGACGCCCTCGCGGCGAACCCGGTTCTCGCGCGCCTCGGCCAGCTCGCCCTCGGCGGCGCGCAGCGCCTTGTCGGATTCCGCCAGCCGCTGCTCGGCCTCGGCCAGTTCGTCGGCCAACGTCTTGCGCTTGCCCTCGGAGGTCTCGATGGCGGCGAGCAGACTTTGCCGCTGCTGGGCGATCTCAGCCGGGCGCTGGGCCAGCCGCGCCAGCTCCTCCTCCAGCCCGCGGCGGCGTTCCTCGAGTTCAAGCAGTTGCGCCGTCGCGGCGACGCGGCGATCGCGCCACGACGCCGTTTCGGCCTCGATCGCGGCCAGCCGTTGGCGGCGTTCTTCGGCCGCCTGCTGCAGGCCATCGTGGCGGCTTTGGTACATTAACTGGTCGGCGCGCTTGGCGGCGAACTCGGCGCGCAGCTTGGCGCTCGCGTCGCGCGCCGCCGACGCATCGGGCATGGCGGCCAGCGCGTGCTGCGCCTCCGCCTGCTCGCGTTCCAAGTCCTTGATGTCGGTTTCGATGGCAGCCGCGCGGTCTCCGAGCGCGCCCAAAAGGGATTCGTGGCCGGCCGCGCGCTCTTTCAGCTCGGCGACGGAATCGCGGGCGGCGCCGAAGGCCGAATCGGCGGCTTGATGGGCGTCGCGGGCGGCGCGCTCGGCTTCGCGGGCTCGTTCTTCGTGGGCGCGGGCGGCGTCGACCCGCTCTTGGGCGACCCGGGTGGTGGCTTCCGCCTCGGCCAGCGTGGCGCGCGCTTCCTTCAGGCGCTTGCGCTGTTCGATGCGGGCGCCGGCGGCGGTCGCAGCGGCGGCCGACATGGTGAAGCCATCCCACCGCCACAGCGCCCCGGAGCGGCTGACCAGCCGCTGCCCCTGCACCAATGAAGGCGCCAGGCGCCGACCCTCGTCGTCATCGGCGACGACGCCGATCTGCGCAAGGCGGCACTCCAGGGCCTGCGGCGCGCGAACGAATTCCCTGAGCGCCCGCACCCCGCCGGGCAGCGCCGGTGACGAAGCCACCACTGTCGTTGCCCGCCAGTGGCTGGGCGCCGCCTCGTCAGTGGCCGCCGCCAAATCCTCGCCGAGCGCCGCGGCCAGCGCCGCCTCGTAGCCCGGCTCGATGGCGAGCGCGTCGATCACCGGCGGCCAGCGGTCGGTGGCGGCGGCGTCGAAGATCACGGCCAGCGCCTGGATCTCAGCCTCCAGCCGGGCTGCTGCGGCCGCCGCGGCGTGGGCGTGATTGACGGCGGCCGCCATGCGTTCGGTCGCCTCGGCGCGCGCCTTCTCGGCGACATCAGCGGCCTGGCGGGTGATGTCGCGGCGGGCGCGGATTTCCTTGAGCCGGTGCTCGGCGTCGGCCAGCACGGCGATGTCGGTGGCCTCGGATTCGACCCGGGTGCGCTGCTCGGTGATCTCGTGGTCGCGGGCGGCGAGCCGTTGCCGGCGCTCGTTCAAATCCTGGATTTTGTGGGCAAGGGCGGTGCGGCGCGCTTCGTCGTTGGCGACCCGCTCGGTGAGCGCCGTCAGCCGCCCGTCGAGGTCTTCGACGGCGGCGTTGGCGGCAGCCAAGTTGCGGGCCGCCGCGTCGAGTTCGTCGGCCTCGCCGGCTTCCGGCGCGCCGATGCGGCCAAGTTCGTCGGCAAGCCGCTGCAGCGCCGCGTCGGCGTCGGCAACCAGCGCTTCCTCGCGCCGGCGGTCGGCGGCGGTCTGCTCGATGCGCTCGCGGCAATCCTCGGTCGCTGCGGCGATCCGCTGTTCCTCGGCGTCGAGCCCGTCGCGGGCGACGGTCAGCCGTTGCAGCTCGGCCGCCGCCTCAGCCTCGGCGTGGCGGTGGACCGGCACCTCGGCGGCGTGTTCGGCTTGGCGCGCGGCGACAGCAGCGGCGACGCCGGTGAGATTGGCGACCACCTTTTCCATTTCCGCCAATTCCTTCTCGGCCAGCTCGAGCGCCGATTGGGAATCGGTCCAGCGCACGTAGAACAGCGTCGCCTCGGCCTTGCGGATGTGAGCCGAGATGTTGCGATAACGAGTCGCCTGACGCGCCTGCTTCTTCAGGTTGGCCATCTGCTGGTCCAGTGTCACCAGGACATCGTCGAGACGGGCGAGGTTGGTTTCGGCGCCGCGCAAGCGCAACTCGGCCTCGTGGCGACGCGAATGCAGGCCGGTGATGCCGGCCGCTTCCTCGAGCAACAGACGCCGCTCGGTCGGCTTGGCCGCAATCACCGCGCCGACGCGGCCCTGGCTGCCCAGCGCCGTCGAGCGCGCGCCGGTCGCCGAGTCGGCAAACAGCAACTGCACGTCGCGGGCTCGCACCTCGCGGCCGTTGACCCGGTAGGTCGATCCCTTCTCGCGCTCGATACGGCGGCTGACCTCAAGCTCATCGAATTCGTTGAATTGCGCCGGCGCCGAGCGCTCGGAATTGTCGAGATTGAGAATCACC
>JACPJY010000249.1 GCA_016187325.1 Rhodospirillales bacterium
GCCCCAACCCTTGTGCGGCCCGGCCGGAACCACGGCGCGGGAGAAGGTGGGGAAGCCGAGCTCGCGGATCTCGGCGACGTCGCGCACGGCGCCGTCGATCACCAGCCCGCCAATGCCGCACTTCAAGGCGGCGCGCGTCATGATGCCGCCCCACAAGGCAGTATCGGCGTAGCCGCCGGCGTCGACGATCAACACCTCGCCCGGCCGTGCCAGCCCGATTGCGGTGTGCGCCGCCGAGTTGTCGCCAACCATGCACTCGACGGTGCGCGCCTGGCCGAGCAGTCGCATACCGGCGGCCACCGGCTTGATGGCACCGGCCATAACCTGGGTGCGGTTCATGCAGTCGGAGACGATCGCCGGCGGAAGCCCGCGCCAGCGCTCGAGCGTGTCTTTGGGGAGTATCTTGAACTTTGGCTCAAAGCGCTGGATCGACATCGCCGGCCTCCCTTCGGTCGCGCCATCAGGGCACGGGCAGCGTCCCCGGGGCGACGGGCACCGTAACCCATCGCCCGTGCGCCGCCAAGCGACGGCAACGGCGCGCCTTTCCTCTTTATCTCCATATCAAGGTGGCAGGAAGTTCGCCGGCGGGGCTTCGCGGCGGCCCGCCTCAGGCGGCGTCGCGCCCAAGCCGGGACGGCGGCCGGAAGCGGTGCAGATAGGTCGGCAGGATCGCCTCGGCCGCCTTCGGCGCTATTCCTAAGTCCTTGAACCCGAGCGCGCCCGTGGCGACCACGTTGTCGCGCTTCAACAGCGTCACTTGGTCGCGGGTGAGGAGCGGCTTCGGCCACAGCTCCAGGAAAAACGCCTCGATGGCGGCGATCGCGAACGGCAGCGGCATCAGGAACCGCTTGCGCCCGGTCTCGGCCAGCAGCAGGTCCATCAGCTCCTTGAAGCTGTAGACCACCGGTCCGCCGAGCTCGTAGGTCTTGCCGCGGCACTTGGGCTCGGTGAGCGCCTTGACGATGGCGTCGGCGACGTCGCCGACGTAGACCGGCTGGAAGCGGGTGCCGCCGGAACCGTAAAGGTCGATGTCGATCAGGCCGCCTTCCGGGAAAAGTTTCACTTTCGGCACCGTCGGGCAACCGAACACCGGCAGCACCGGCGTCAGCCGCATCAGGCCGGCGAACATGTTGAAGAAATTGTCCTCGGGGCCGAACACGACGCTGGGCCGGAGGATGGTGACCGCCGGGAACGCTGCCCTGACCGCCGCCTCGCCGGCCGCCTTGGTCCGCGCATAGGCCGATTCCGAATTGGCGTCGGCGCCAATGGCGGAGACGTGCACCAGGCTCTTGACCCCGGCCGCCTTGGCGGCGCGGGCGACGTTGCCGGCGCCGTCGGCGTGGACGCGATGGAAGGTGCGCCGGCCGCGCTCATAGAGGATGCCGACCAGGTTGACCGCCTCAGTGGCGCCGTCGAGCGCCTGGGCGACCTGCGCCGGCTCGGTGACGTCGGCCGGCCACGGCACCACTTGGCCGGTGTCGCCGAGCACCTTCAGGAAGTTCGCCGCCTCGACGCCGCGGACGGCGACGCGCACGGCGGCGCCGGCGGCGGCCAGCCGTTGCACCAAGTGGCGGCCCAGGAAGCCGGAGCCGCCGAATACCGTCACCACGCGGTTCTTCACTCGATCCTTCCGATTTTCAGGCCTTCCGATTTTCAGGGCCCGTTTTACAGGTCGTTCCGGGGCGGCGCCGAGGCCGGTCGGAGGCGTTGCTACCGGCTTACATTGTCTCACCGAACGCCGTCAACAGCGAGGGCGTTTGGCGGTTGACATCATCCGGCCGGCGGATTAACGACTGTGCCGTTCGTCAGCCGCAAACGCAGCCTTGCCCCGGCGCCCAGGTGGCGGAATTGGTAGACGCGCAGGTTTCAGGTACCTGTGGCCGATGAGGTCGTGGAAGTTCGAGTCTTCTCCTGGGCACCATCCGTTCGAGGCCGCCGTCGGCACCCGTGGGGCGCCGGCACTTGGGGGGTAACCCGTTGAAAAAAAAGCCTAAGTCTATAGAGGTCCATGTCGGCGATCTGGCCCCGGGCGTCGATTTCGGGCGCTTTGTCGCCGTCGACACCGAGACCCAGGGCCTGAACCTAACGCGTGACCGGTTGTGTCTGGCGCAACTGGCGACCGCCGACGGCGCCTGCCACTTGGTGCGCTTCGCCGACGCCCGCTACGACGCCCCCAACCTCAAGGCGCTGCTCGAGAACCCCAAGGTCACCAAGATTTTCCATTTTGCCCGCTTCGACATCGCGGCGTTCCGCAAGTATCTGGGCGCCGACGTGCACCCGGTGTATTGCACCAAGATCGCCTCCAAATTGGTACGCACCTATACCTCCGGCCACGGGCTGAAGGACGTGTGCCGGGAGTTGCTAAGCGTCGATCTGTCCAAGGAGCAGCAGTCGTCGGACTGGGCGTCCCCGACGCTCAGCGCCGAGCAGCTCGACTACGCCGCCGCCGACGTGCTTTACCTGCACGCGGTGAAGGCCAAGCTCGACGCCATGCTCGAGCGCGAAGGCCGAACGGCGCTGGCCAAGGCCTGCTTCGACTTCCTCGCCACCCGCGCCGAGCTCGACCTCAAGGGCTGGGGCGACGAGGACCTGTTCGCCCATTGAGTCCGCCCGCCGGCGCCGCCGCGATTGGGCCGTCATCCTGCCGTCCGCCGTGTGCCTGGCGTTGCCGCCGGCACGGGCCAAAGCGGCGGCGGATGGCACTGCGGCGGGGGAGCTTCCTTGCAAGGTTCGGGCCGGATTCCGACCGGCTTGTCCTAACCTTCGGAAATTGTTGACCTTTCAGGGGCTTGGGCGCATACTCTACGGGCAGGGATTAAGACTTTCTTTGCCGTTTTGGCCTAGCGTCGGCGGTCACCGCCGCGGCGCTACCCTTGAGGCACGTGGGGGCGTCCGGCCGCAACATCGACGGGAACATCGGAACACGGACAAGGAATGACCAAGACCACGGCCATGCCCCGCGCCAACCCCGACGACCGCAGCCGGTCCGACCTCGCCTCGGCGAAGCGGGTGCTCGGCATCGAATCGGCGGCGCTGGCGGCGCTCGCCGGCGCGCTCGGGCCGACGTTCACGCAAGTCCTCGACGTCATCGCTGGCGTCACCGGGCGCGTCGTCGTCACCGGCATGGGCAAGAGCGGCCACGTGGCGCGCAAGATCGCCGCCACGCTCTCCTCGACCGGCACGCCGGCGCTGTTCGTGCACCCGGCCGAGGCCTCCCACGGGGATCTCGGCATGATCGCCAAGGGCGACGCGGTGTTCGCCCTGTCGAACTCCGGCGAGACACCGGAACTATCTGATTTGATTACCTATTCCAAGCGCTACGGCATCCCGCTGATCGCCGTCACCGGCGGCGGCGACAGCGCGCTGGCCAAGGCCGCCGACGTGGTGCTGACGCTGCCGCACAGCGAGGAGGCGTGCCCGCTGGGGCTGGCGCCGACGACCTCGACGACGGTGATGCTCGCGTTGGGCGATGCCATCGCGGTGGCGCTGCTCGAACGCAAGGGATTCTCGCCGGACCAGTTCCACCTTCTGCACCCGGGCGGCAAACTCGGCCGTCGGTTGTTGAAGGTCGCCGACATCATGCACAAGGGCAACGCGCTGCCGCTGATCGCCAGCGGCGCCGCGATGTCCGACGCGCTGATCGAGATGACCGCGAAGAGCTTCGGTTGCGTTGGCGTCGTCGACGGCAAGGGCCGGCTGAAGGGTGTCATCACCGACGGCGATTTGCGCCGTCACATGAGCCCGAAACTGACGAGCCAGGCCGTCGATCAGGTGATGACCAAGGGCGCCAAGTCGATCCCGCCCGACATCCTCGCCAGCGAGGCGGTCGGGATCATGAACGCCAACAAGATCACCAATGTGTTCGTGGTCGAAGGCGGACGCCCGGTCGGCATCCTCCACATCCACGACTGCCTGCGCACCGGGGTGGCCTGATCATGCAGGGGGTCGGTACCGTCGACACGCTCCCCGGCGCCGTTGTCCCGCCGCCCGCCGCGCCGCCGCCGGTCCCACGCCGCCGCTCGCTGCTGCAAAACCAGCCCAGGCCGAGGCAGTCGGCCCTCTACAGCCGCTTCGTGCACATGATGAAGTGGCTGCTGCCGGGCGTGGCGCTGCTGCTGATCGCGGTGATCATGGCATGGCCGTACCTGCGCACCGAGGATCTCAGGTTCCGCATCAGCTTCGCGGCGATGATCGCCGACCAGACCGAGGACCCGAGCATGGTCAACCCGCGCTACCTCGGCATCGACAAGGACGACCAGGCCTATTCGGTCACCGCCGATCTCGCCCGCAAGCTGACCGGCAACACGCTCTCCGTCGAACTCGAGATGCCGAAGGCCGACATCAC
>JACPJY010000251.1 GCA_016187325.1 Rhodospirillales bacterium
CTCGTAGGCGTCGTAGAACGGCTGGCGGTCGGCGATGCCGCCGGCCTCGCGCTCCGGCGCCGCGAACCGCCAGCAACGGGCGCAGAACCAGCCGATGTCCTCCTCCGGCTCGCCCCAACTCGCGAACTCCCAATCCAGGATGCCGGTGAGCGCGCTATCATCAACCATATAGTTGCCGGTGCGGAAATCGCGGTGGCAGAGCACGATTTCGGACTTCGCCGGTGCCGTCAGCTCCAACCTCCGCAATCCCCATTCCAGCGCCGGCCGCGACGCCTGCAGATCGTCGAGCCAGCGCCGGTATAGCGCGATCCGGGCCAGGGATGTCGCACCCTCCAGCGGCGGCAGGAAGGAGAGGTCCTTGGCCACTGGCGCGCAGGGTGTGATGGCATGGATGCGGGCCAGTTCCTCGCCGAGCCGAGCCGCGAGCGCCGGGTCGGCGGGGCGCTTGGTCAGCCGGTGGCCGGCGGCCTCGCCGGTCACCCGCCGCATGATAAAGAACGGCCCGCCGAGCACGGCGGCATCCGCGCACAGCAGGAATGGCGCCGGCACGGTGACGCCGGCCTTGTGCGCGGCTGCGAGCAAATGATACTCGCGGACGCGGCCGTGGCTGGCGGCAACTGCCGTCGGCGCGTCGTGGCGCAGCACCAGTTCGTGCCGGCCTTGCCATTTTCCCTTGTGGACTGCGATGTCGAGCCGCCAGTTCTCCTGGATGGCGCCGCCCGGCAGCCTGGCAAACGCTTCGATGCGGACGGGGCTTGCCGCTTTCTCGCTCAGGAACGCCGCCAGACGGGCCCGGGCGTCCGTCGCCGTCACCCCCATCGCCAGAAATCCAGCCCTTCGTCCCTGAAGAACCGCGCCAGCACCACGCTATGGACTTCGGATGCCCCATCGACCAGCCGCGCCTGGCGGGCATAGCGGTACATCCATTCCAGGAGCGTGTCCTTGGAATATCCCTTGGCGCCGCACAGTTGGATAGCGGTGTCCACCGCCTGGTGGAGGGTGTCGGCGACGGCGACCTTGGCCATCGACACTTCTTTCCTGGCGAAGTCGCCGGTGTCGAGCTTCCAGGCGGCGTGCATGACGAGCAGTCTCCCGGTGTGGATGGCCATGGCGGCCTCGCCCAGCATCATCTGCACGCTTTCCTTATCGATCAGCTTGGTGCCGAACGCCTCGCGCTCGGTGACGTATTGGCCGGCGATCTCGAGCGCCCGCTTCGCCATGCCGAGCCAGCGCATGCAGTGGGTCAGCCGCGCCGTGCCGAGGCGGATTTGCGTCACCTTGAGGCCGCCGCCGATGTTCATCAGCCGGTTCTCGTCAGGGATCTCAAGGCCGTCGAAGTTGATCTCGCAATGCCCGCCGTGCTCCTCCGGCCCCATGATCGGGATACGCCGCACGATCTCCCAGCCCGGCTGCTCACGATCGAACAAAAACGCCGTCAGGCCTTTGCGCGGATCGTCGGAGGTGCGGGCGACGAGGATGAAATGCTTGGCGACGGCGGCGCCGGTGATGAACCATTTGAGGCCGTGGATCACCCACTTGCCGCTCTTCTTTTTCGCCATCGTCTGCATCATGCCGGCCGGGTCGGAGCCGGCGCCCGGATGTGGCTCGGTCATCACAATCGAGGAGCGGACTTTGCCGTCGATGATCGGCTGCAGCCAGCGGTCCTTCTGCGCCTCGGTGGCAACCTTGTTGAGCACCGCCATGTTGCCGTCATCAGGGGCGGCGGCGTTAAACACCACGGGACCGAAGATCGAGCGGTTCATCTCCTCGTAGCAGGCAGCCATGGCGACGGTGTTCAGCCCCTGCCCGCCGCGCTTCTTCGGCATCGACAGCGCCCACAGGCCCTGTTTCTTCGCCTCGCCACGAAGCTTCTCCAGGAGATCGAGCTTGATGTTCTGGTGGCCGTCGTAGCTCTTCGGATCGGCTTCGAGCGGCAACATCCGTTTCTCGACGAAGGCGCGGATGCGCTTGCGGAAATCCTCGGTCTCTGGGCTGAGGGTAAAGTCCATGGACCTAGCCCGTCTTCCGCGCCGCCGTCGCCGGCTGGCGCGCCGGCCAAGCGCTGGCCTCGACGGCCTTCAGGAAGCGCACCACGCGGTCGTTGAAGACCTCCGGCTCCTCTAGGTTGAGGAGATGCCCGGAAGCTGGCCACACGTCGAGGCCCGCCGCCGGCATGGTGCGCTTCAGCCAGACGTTGATTTCGACGATCCCGTCGTCCTCGTCGCCGACCATCAGCAGCGTCGGCACCGCCACCCGCTTAAGTGCGTTCTCGAAGGTGTAGAGTGACGGCCGTCCGCCGACGATCCGGCGCAGCACGTGCGCCGAGCCGATCACTGGATGCTCGGCCACCTGGTCGCGGAACTCCTTCCACGCCGATGGGTTCTTGCGCTTCAACTGCACGCGGGTCGGGCCGTTGCCGACCTCGTCGGCGGGGAACTTTCCGGCCGCCAGCATGGCAGCGGCGCGTTTCTCGGTCTCGGCCCGGTAGGCGGTGCCGCCTTTCGGGTGCGAGCCGGAGCCGCCGGCGGCAGCAACCAGCGCGGTCAGCCGCTCCGGGCAACGGATCGCCAGCATCAAGCCGGTATAGGCGCCCATAGAGAGGCCGACCACATGGGCGCGGGCTAGATGCAAGCCGTCGAGCACGGCGACGGCGTCGGCGGCGGCGATGTTGTGGCCGTAGGCGGTAGCGTCGTCCGGCACGTCGGAAGGTGGATAGCCGCGCGACGCCATGACGACGCAGCGGTGGGTCCTGGAAAAATGCGCCACCTGCGGCGCCCAGCTGCGGTGGTCGCCGGCAAATTCGTGCAGGAACAGGATCGGATGGCCGGACCCGGCTTCCTCGACGTAGATCCGCGTACCGTCCTTTGCGGTGACATGCGCCATGGTCGCGCCTCCTAAAGCGAGCTTACCAGATGGCCACCGTCGACTGCGAGCACGGCGCCGGTCATGTAGGCGGATGTGTCGGAGGCGAGCAGCAGCAACGGCCCGGTCAGGTCGTCCACGGTGCCGGGGCGGCGCTGCGGAATGTTCCTGATCATTTTCTGCGCTTCCTCGCTTTTCAGGAACTCGCGGTTGAGGTCGGTTTCCACGTAGCCGGGCGCGATGGCGTTGACGCGGATGTTATGTCTCGCCAATTCGAGCGCCAGCGCCTTGGTCATCTGGATCAGCCCAGCCTTGGAGACGGCATAGGGCAGCACGCCCTTCGAGACGCGCAGGCCGAGCACCGAGGCGATGTTGACAATGACGCCGCCGGTCTTCGCCTCGGCCATGCGCCGCGCCGCTGCCTGGGCGACGGTCCACGCGCCCTTGAGGTTGGTGTCGAGCACCCGGTCCCAGTCTTCTTCCGTGACGTCGAGCGCTGCCTTGCCCTCGGCGACGCCGGCGTTGTTGATCAGCACCGTGACGGTGCCGAGCTCGCCCGCCACGGCGTCGAGGGCGCGCGCCACCGAGGCCGGGTCGGTGACGTCCATGCCGACGCCGAGCGCCCGGCCGCCAGCGGCCTCGATCTCGGCCACGGTGTCGGCGAGCTTGCCGGTGCGGCGGGCGCAGGCGGCGACGGCGGCGCCGACCTTGGCGAGCTCAATTGCAAAATGGCGGCCGAGGCCGGAAGACGCACCGGTGACCAGTGCGACCTTACCCTTGA
>JACPJY010000252.1 GCA_016187325.1 Rhodospirillales bacterium
CCATCCGCTTCGCGATCATGCCGTCGAACGGAGCGCGAATGGCGGTGTTGTCGAGGTTGGTCTTGGCCATGCCGAGGCTGGCGCGGGCGCTGGCCAGCCGGCCTTCGGCCTCCGCCGTTTCGCTTTCGGCGACCACCAACTCCTGGCGTTTGTCCTCGAGCCGCGCCTCGAGAAGGCGGCGGATTCCTTCAGTCGCTCCAGCCGGCTGAGTTCCTGGTCCGGAGCGCGATCTTCGCCTTCTGGGTCTTGACGATGGCTCCGAACTGCTCGACCTCGGCCTTCCGCAACTCGTATTCCCATTTGTACTGGTCGGCGACCAGCACCGCGATCACGTCGCCCTTGCCGACCCGGTCGCCGACTTCGACGCGAAGTTCGGCGATTGAGCCTTCCACACGGGCGGCGAGACCGGTGGTGCGACCGACCAGGCGACCAATCACCGGAACCGTCTGCTTCAATGGCTCCTGGACCACGGCATCGACCGCCACCTGCATCGGTGGCGGTGGGGGCGGAGTCTTTTCGGCGGCGGGTGCTGGCGACGCCGCGGCGACGAGCATCACCACCGCCACGGTGAATACCGGGACGCCAAGGGTCCGGCAAGCGGGCAGCATCGGCAAGGGTCGCCGTCGTGTCATCGGCGTCTCCACGTCATCCGCGACCGCGGTCATCGGCGGCACCAGGAAAAAACTGGACTGGACCGTCCAGTCCAGATTAAGGTATCCGGGAATCCGGTTCAATGGATTTAATTGCAATTTTGCGCCTTTTTCCAGTGGCACCACCATGGCCAAAGCGACCACGGCGAAAATCTCGGAGACGGCGGCCACCGGCACCGCGCCGACCGGCAAGCGCCATGCCATCGTCGAGGCGGCGGCGCGGGTGTTCCTGACCGCCGGCTACGGCCCCGCCAGCATGGACGCCATCGCCGCCGAAGCCGGCGTCTCCAAGCAGACCGTTTACAGCCACTTCGGCGCCAAGGACGCACTGTTCGAGGCCATCGTCGAGGACAAATGCCAGGACCTGATGGGGCCGGTGCGGCTGCCGGCGGTCACCGACGGCGATCCGGCGAAGACGCTGGGCGATCTCGCCCGCCGCTTCGTCGCCGCCGTGTTGACGTCGCCGAACATGGCGTTGTTCCGGGTGGTAGTCGCCGAAAGCGCGCGCTTCCCCGAACTGGCGGAGGCGTTCTACCGGGCCGGCCCGGCGGCAGCGGTCGACAACCTGGCCGGATACCTGATCGAGCTCGACCGCAAGGGCAACCTGGCGATTCGCGACGCCAAGGCGGCGGCCCGGCTGTTCTTCGCCATGCTGCGCGGCGACATCTACATCCGCCGTTTGCTCGACCTGAAGCCCGAGCCCTCGGCGGCGGAGAAGGAAGCCTTGGTCGGGCAGGCAGTCGCCGCGTTCCTGGCCGCTCACGCACCGGACTAGTCGAAAAAACGCCATTGGCAACGACGGTGCGCATCGCCCAAAATGGCCGGCCCCCAGGGAAAACGGGGGGCAATTACGGTGGCGAGGCAGCGTGAATTCAGAACGGCGGCTACTGACGGCATTTTTGCTCTTTTTCATTTTCGGCGTCGCGGCGTGGACTTCGAACGTCCGCCCGGCCGTTGCCGACATGATCGGCCACGGCGGCATGGTGCGCGCCGTTGACGTGTCGCCGGACGGCCGCCTGGTGCTGACCGGCAGCTTCGATTTCACGGCACGCCTGTGGAACTTCGTCGAGCAGACGGAACTCGGCGTCCTCGACGCCCACCAGGGCCCGGTCACCAACGTTGCCTTCCTGCCCGACGGCCGGCGCGCCATCAGCACCAGCGACGACATGACCGCGATCCTGTGGGACCTCGCCACCTTCAAACCGGTGCGCCGGTTCACCGGCCACGGCCACAAGGTGATGGGCGTGGCGGTGTCGCGGGACGGTAAACTCGCTGCCACCGGCAGTTGGGACAAGACGGTGCGCCTGTGGGATGTGGCGACCGGTAAGGAGCGGCTGGTCATCGAGCACAAATCGCCGGTCAACTCGGTCGCCTTCGCCGACGGCGGCAGGCTGGTCGTCGCCGGCGATCACGACGGCAAGATCCGCGTCTGGGAGTCCGGCAGCGGCGCCATCCGCGGCAGCCTCGAAGGCCATCAGATGGGCATCACCCAGCTTGGCGTGGCGCCCGACGGAAAGCGAATACTCTCGGCCAGCATCGACCAGACCATGCGGCTGTGGGATCTGGCGACGATGAAAGAGATCGGCAAGCACGGCGAGCACGACGGCCAGATCTACGCCGCCGCATTCTCGCCCGACGGTAAGACCGCGCTGTCGGGCGGCCGCTTCGGCTACCTGATCGTGTGGAACCTTGCCGACGGCAAGCCAATCCGCACGATCAAAGCCCATGACTCGATCGTCTGGGCCGCCCGGTTCTCACCCGACGGCCGGTTCGCCGTCACCGCCAGCTCCGACGAACGGGTGCGCGTCTGGCACCTGGAAAGCGGCGACCGTATCGGCATCACCGGGGAAACCGACGACGAGCCGCAACCGTGGCTGACCAGCGACCATCCGGGGGCGCCGCTGTTCAAGAAGTGCGCCCGCTGCCATTCGCTGAACGCCAACGGCCACAAGCGCTCCGGCCCGCATCTAGCCGGGCTGTTCGGCCGTCCCGCCGGCTCGGTCAAGGGCTACAACTATTCCAAGGCGCTGACCGGCGTCGATTTCAAGTGGAACGAGGAAACGCTGTTCCAGTTGTTCGACCAGGGGCCCGACAAGTACCTGCCGGGGACCAAGATGCCCGTGCAGCGGGTCACCAGCCGCGAGCAGCTGGTCCAGTTGGTCGAATACCTGAAGCAGATCACCAGGACACCGGCCCACTGACCGCAATTGATTGTCCGGTGCCGATTCGCGACAATCCCCGTCCCATGACCACGCTCCTTTACTCGCACCCGATCTGCATCGAGCACGACCCCGGCCGCGGCCATCCGGAATGCCCGGATCGGCTGCGCGCCGTGATGGCGGGCTTCGAAGCCGACGATTTCAAGGCGCTGGAACGGCACGAGGCGCCGGTCATCGATCTCAAGGAGATCGAGCGGGTGCACAAGCCGTTCTACATCGAGCAGATCTTCGAGAACATGCCGAAGGAAGGCCGCGTCTATCTCGATCCCGACACTGGCATGTCGCCGGCCTCGGGCGAGGCCGCGCGCCGTGCCGCCGGCGCCGCCTGCGACGCCGTCGACAAGGTGATGAAGGGCAAGGACAAGGGCAAGACCGCGTTCTGCGCCGTCCGCCCACCCGGGCACCACGCCGAGTCCAGCCGCGCCATGGGCTTCTGCCTATTCAACTCGATCGCCATCGCGGCCATGCACGCGCGTGCCAAGCACGGCTTGAAGCGGGTGGCGGCGGTGGATTTCGACGTCCACCACGGCAACGGCACCCAGCATACCTTCGAGCACGACCCGGGACTGTTCTACGCCTCCAGCCACCAGTGGCCGTGCTATCCGGGAACCGGGCTGGAAAGCGAGACCG
>JACPJY010000253.1 GCA_016187325.1 Rhodospirillales bacterium
GCCGAAGGGACTCGACGGCGACGGCTGGCTCAAGGTCTGTCACGGTCCTTGGACAGGGCTGTGGCACGCGGCACCGCAAGGCTGGCCGACCATGCCCGGTCACGCGCACCAGGACCTCGGCTCGTTCGAGGTGCATCTCGGCGCGTTGCCGGTGGTTGTCGATCCCGGCCGCGGCGCCTATGGCGAATACGGCGAGGCGGTACGCTACCGCTCCGGCCGCGTCCACAACACGCTGCTGGTCGACGACCGCGATCCCTATCCCACCAACAAGCCCTATTACGACGACACCTTCCGCGGTCGTATCGTCGACCGACCGCCGGCGCTCGCCGCCGCTGGCCGCGAGGTGACGCTGGTGCATCACGGCTTCCGCCGGCTGCGCGGTGTCGGCGCGCTGACCCGGCGCTGGACCCTCGGCGACCGCGGCGTCGCCATCGACGATCGGCTCGAAGGCAGGGGCCGTCGACGCATCAGCCGCCGCTTCGCGACACCGCTGGCGGCTGAGGCGCTGCCGGGGGGCGTGCTGTTGAAGGGCGGCGGTCGGACGTTGTGGCTGAGCGCCGGACCGGCGGCCGAGGTGACGGCACGCCCGATCACCCTTTGGCGGGCCTACGGCGACGGACGGCCGGGTGTCCTAGTCGAGCTCACTGAGCGCGCGGACCTGCCGTGGTCTGGGTGCGTCACCCTCGAGGTTAGCTGACGATGTGCGGCATCGCCGGCCTGTTCCTACCCGAACGCGCAGCTGTTATCGAGCCCGACATAGACGCCATGCTCGCCGTCATGATCCACCGCGGCCCTGACGGCGACGGCCGTTACGTCAGTCCCAACGGCTGCTACCAGGCTGGGTTCCGCCGACTCGCCATCATCGATCTAGAGACCGGCCACCAGCCGATCGAGGACACCGAAGGCGGGCGGGTGGTGATGGGCAATGGCGAGATCTATAACTACCGGGAAATCAAGGAACGACATCCTGACTATCCCTACCGTACCCAAGGCGACATGGAGCCGGTGCTGCCGCTGGCTCGCGCCAAGGGCGACGCCTTCGTCCACGAGCTCAACGGCATGTACGCGCTAGCACTCTACGATCTCACGCAGAATCGCTTGCTGCTGGTGCGCGACCGGCTTGGCGTTAAGCCGCTCTACTGGGCGCGCGTGAAGGGCGGCGGCGTGCTGTTCGCCTCCGAGATCAAGGCGCTGTTCGCCTCCGGGCTAGTGCCAGCGGCGGTCGACGAGGACGCGGTGGCGGCCTATGTGGCGCACGGTTGGGTGCCGGCGCCCAGGACCTTGTTCACCGGCGTCCACAAGCTGCCGCCCGGCCACCTGCTCAGCGCGGGTGCCGACGGCACGGTCGTCATCGAGCGCTACTGGCGCCCAATGCCAGCCCACGACCTGCCGGACGCGCCAGCGGAAATCGAAGAGCACTTGGCGGCGCTGCTTTCGGATTCGGTGCGCCTGCAGCTCAGGAGCGATGTGCCGGTGGGCGCGCTGCTGTCGGGCGGCCTCGATTCCGGATTGATGGTCGCGCTTGCCGCCAGGCAGTCGCCGCAGCCGATCAACACCTTCACCGTCAGCTTCGAGGGCACCGCCATCGACGAGGCGCCGCTAGCCCGCATGGTCGCCGAGCGTTACGCGACCCGCCACACCGCCATCACCGTTGCCGCCGACAGCGCGGTGGCGTACTTGCCCAAGCTTGCCTGGCACGCCGAGGAGCCTAACTTCGATGCGGCGCTGCTGCCCAACTACTTGATCGACCGGGTGCTGGCCAAGCACGTCACCGTGGCGCTCAACGGCACCGGCGGCGACGAATTATTCGCCGGCTACGGGCGCTATTTCCAGGTGCCGGCGGAGACTGCGTATCTAGCGCTGCCGGGTTGGCTCCGGCGGCGGGTGATCGAGCCGGTGGCTGAAGCGGCGGCGCCAATGCTGGCGTGGCGGCTCAGGCGTGCGGCGTTCTACGACGGCAACCGCGGTGCGTATCTCAACGCCCACACCGGCCATTTCCCGCCGCCGTTGCGCGATCTCATTGGCTATGCTGGGCAAGTCCCAGCGGTGTCGGTGCAGGCGACGCTTTACGACGAATTCATCGCCGGGCTCGGCGATGATCGCCAGACGGCGGCGCTCTACGCCGACATCGGCAGTTATCTTCCGGACGACTTGCTGGCGCTGCTCGACCGCACGACCATGGCGGTCAGCGTCGAGGGCCGGGTGCCGTATTTGGACCACCGTGTCGTCGAGGCGGCGCTGGCAGTGCCTTCCGGACTGCGAACGCCGGGCGGCAGGGGGAAGGGGTTGCAGCGGAGGATCGCCGCCGGCTTTTTGCCGGAGCCGCTGTTGATGGCGCCCAAGCAGGGGTTCGCCTCACCGGTGCCGGCGTGGATCAAGGCTGGGCTAGGATCGATAGCCGGGCGAATCCTGAAGCGCCGCCGGGCGACAGAGCGCGGCTGGTGGACGGCCGCCGGCATCGACCGGCTGCTCGCCGACCCCGACCGACATGGATTCAGGATCTACTCCTTGTTGATGCTGGAGCTCGCCGTCGGCCTGTTCGTCGACGGCAATGTCGCCGCTGCGCCCGAGGGCGATCTGGAGGCGTTCGCCGATGCGACGTGATTTTACCCCCCGGTTCGCCGATGTCAGCGTCATCATCGCTGCGTACCAGGCCGCCGGCACCATCGGCCGCACGCTCGCTAGCATCGCCGCCCAGACTTTAAAGCCCAAAGAGGTGGTGGTGGTCGATGACGGCTCCACCGACGGCACCCGCGAGGCTACTGAGGCGTGCGCGCCGGACATGCAAGGCATCCGACTTAAGGTGTTCAGGACTGAGGACAACCGCGGCGCCGGCGCTGCCCGCAACCGAGCCATCGCAGAATCGTCGCAGCCGATCCTCGCTTTCCTCGACGCCGACGACGAGTGGCTGCCCCAGAAGCTCGAGCACAGCCTAGCGGTGTTCGACGAGGGCAGCCTTGTGCTAGTCGCCCATGATTACCTAACCGGCGACGGCGAACGTCAGCGGCATCATAATTGCGAGCGGCGGTTCCTAGAAGGCGCCGATCCGTTCGTCCAGCTCTACCGCAAGGGCTATATCGCCAGCTGCAGCGTCGTTGCCCGCCGCGACGCGGTGATCACCGCCGGCGGCTTCGACGAGGGGTTGCGCAACGCCCAGGACTTTGATCTGTGGCTGGCGATTCTGAAGAAACCGGGCACGCGGTTCCGGGTATTTGGTGAGGCGCTGTTGCGCTATCACCCGGGGCCGATCGGTATCATGAGCCACACCCGGCGCCGGCTCCGCTGCGGGCTCGTCATCGCGGCGCGTTATTTCCCCGACCTCAAGCGCCGGCCGGGATCGCCTTACATGAGTCTCTGGTACCGCGTCGCCGCGCTGCATCTGGAGGCGGTGTGCACATATGGCACCAGGGGCGAGATTGTCAACCTGCTTCTCGTCGCGGCACTATTGCCATTCAGGCTCGCCGCTGTCACCGCGCGATGCGTTGTCGGCGTGACACCGGCACGTGGCGATGGAACAGTCGCGGCCGGGATGGCGGCGAAAACAGCGATATTATGGGTGTGGGTGGTGGCAGCAACTGCAACCTATCTATATCAGTTCCGCGACTTCGCGCGACCGATCCTCAGTTTGTTGGGGCTGGCGTGAGCGCGCTAGCTGTTTTGCTGTTGCAAGTGTTCTGTTGCCTCGGCCTCGGTGCAGCGACGCTTCGGGCGTTCCGCGCCGACGCCGAGATGACCGCGGCCGAATGCTGGACCATCGCCTTCGCCATCGGCATCGGCGTCCTTGGCTGGCTGGTTTTTCCGCTTGGCGTTGCCGCTCAGCTGCAACCACTGTCCATGACGCTGCTGCTGAGTGCCGGTTGTGTCGGTACACTGCTGCTGCCACGGCCGGCCATGTCATCGCCCGTCGGCCTCGACGCGGTTGGCAAAGCGTTGCTGGCGGTCGTCGCTGTCGTACTGCTGCTGGACTTGGTAGAGGCAGTGGCGCCGGCGGCGGATGCTGATTCCCTCGCCTACCACTTCAATCTGGCGAAGGATTTCTTGGCAGCCGGTTGCATCATGTTTGTGCCGTCGCCGGTGGAAGGTGCGGTACCGCTACTGTTGCAAATGACCTACGTGCCGGCGCTCGGCCTTGGCGGCGAGACGGCGCTGACGCTGTGGGCCATGACCAGCGGCTGGGCGGCGGCGGCGTTGCTATTTGTGCTTTGCCGGCGACACCTTGGGGTCAACGGGTCGCTCGTCGTGGCGCTGGTGTTTTTGACTACGCCGGCGGTTGTCTACGGCGGTGGCAGTGGCCAAGTCGAAACGCGAATCGTGCTATTCGCGCTCGTCGCCGCCTGGGGCGCGGCGCGAGCGTTGGATACCGGACAGGTTCGCTTCGCCGCGCTGGCCGGACTCGGCGCCGGTCTGTTCGCCGCCGCCAAATATACTGGGTTGCTGTTCGTCGTCGCCGCCGGCGTAGTGCTGCTGGTGCAGCGGCGCTCGCTCGTCCACGGCGCAGCGTTCGCCGTCGCCGCCGTCATCGCCGGCTTCCAATGGTACACCTGGAACGCCATCCACACCGGCGATCCGGTGTTTCCGATGCTGTTCCAATGGCTCGGTCGCGACGACTTGACGATGTGGACCAAGCCCTATGACCTGTTTTTCAAGGAGCATTACTTCGGCGGCGAGAACCCGCTGCCGCAGTCGCCACTGTGGCTGCTGCTCTATCCATTCTCGGTTACCCTGGGGTTCGGAAGCCTGCTCGACGCCGGACGCGTCGGCTTCGGGCCCTATGGGCTGTTGGTTTTACCGTTCGCCGTTCTCGGCGCATGGCGGTTTCGCGACCGACTGCCGATGAGCCCGCTCCTCACCTACGCGCTGATCGCGCTCCTGTTTTACGTAGCGTGGTTCTTTGCCGGCGGCTCGCAGCGGGTCCGCCACCTGCTGCCAGTGCTACCATTGTTCCTGGTTTCGGTAACCGCGGCGGCCGAGCGTTGGCGGGCAGTGACGCGCCAGCGCTCGCCGCTAACCGCGGCGATTGTGGTGACGATCATTCTACAGCTCGGCGGTCACGGCCTGTTCTCGCTCAACTACGTTCGGCATCTGGCCGGCGGCGCTGATCGTGAGGCATTCCTTACGCGTAACGTCAATGGCTACTTCGCGGTGCCGTGGATCAACGCTAATCTGAAGGCTTCCGATCGCATCTTCATCCAAGAGCGCCAACTCCGCTACTACCTGAACGTGCCGAGCTACTTCGGCTCGTACCTACAGGCGATGATCGAGCTCAGGCCCGGAGCCACTGACGCCCGCAAGCTTTACTCGCAGCTCCGCCGAGCCGGGATCACGCACTTGCTGCTCGCCCGCGACACAGAGTCCGCGGGTGGATTCTATCCGGCGCCGTTCGACAAGCTGCAACAGACCCGCTGCTTGCTGTCACTGCAGCGCCTCGAGGGACAGAAGGTGCAGTCACGGACCCTCCCGGCTCTGGTTTCCAGTCCGCAACCGCTCGACGTGCTGCGGCTGGGTGGCGAGGGTTGCCTCGACTGACCGCCGTGTGATTTGCCAGGGCGCATGACACCCTTTAGGAATGGTAATGTGTGGTGGAACAGTAGTTTCCCGGATGCGACGCCGCCGCAGGAGTCCAGTGAATGACCTTCAAAAGCCTTTCAATCGTAGTTCCGTGCTTCAACGAGGAAGCAACACTGGAGATGCTCGTCAGGCGGGCGCTGGCCGCCGACACCTCAGGCCTCGCCCTCGAGGTCGTGATCGTCGACGATGCCTCCCGAGACCGATCGTTCGAGATCGCTGAGGCGTTGGCCATGGCCGACTCCCGCGTCAAGGTGACGCGCCACAACGTTAACCGCGGCAAGGGTGCCGCCATGCGCACCGGGTTCGCAATGACCACCGGCGACATCGTCATCGTCCAGGACGCGGACCTGGAATACGACCCCGTCGAGTACCCGAGGCTGTTGCAGCCGATCCTTGCCGGCATCGCCGATGTAGTCTACGGGTCGCGCTTCCGGGGCGGCGAAAGCCACCGCGTGCTGTTCTTCTGGCACAGCGTCGGCAACCGGTTCCTGACGTTGCTGTCGAACATGATGACGGATCTCAACCTCTCTGACATGGAGACCTGCTACAAGGTCTTCCGCCACGACATCCTTCAAAAAATAACGCTCGAGGAGGACCGTTTCGGCTTCGATCCCGAGATCACGGCCAAGGTCAGCCATCTGAAGCCGACGCCGCGCATCTACGAGGTTGGCATCCGCTACGCCGGCCGCACCTACGAGGAAGGCAAGAAGATCGGCTGGCGTGACGGTATCCGCGTCGTCGTCAGCATCATCCGCTACAACCTGCTCCGGTGATCGGTTTTTTCATGCCAGCCGATCCCGCCGATCCCCGTTACGAAGCCTGGGACCTGGAAGCGCTTGCCGACATCCCCAACTATCAGGACTGGATCCTGGGCGCGTTCCGCCCCTACCTGGCGGGGGAGGCAGTCGAGATCGGCGCCGGCACTGGCACCTTTTCGCGGCGGCTTCTGGCCCACGTCGACTGTCTGGAGCTGGTCGAGCCGGCGCCCGAGTTGGCCCGGCGATTGGCCGGCGCGTTCGCCGGCGAGGCAAGGGTCGGCGTCGTCGCCCGGACGGCGGAGGAATACCTAGCCGACGCATCGCCGGTGTCCCGCGACTGCGCCGTCATGATCAACGTGCTCGAGCACCTAGCCGACGACACCCGCGTGATGGCGGGCCTGTTCCGCTTGCTCAAGCCGGGCGGCCATCTGTTAGTCTTCGTACCGGCGCTGCCGTGGCTGTTCGGAGCCATGGACGAGGCACTCGGCCATTATCGGCGTTACCGGAGAGCGGCGCTGATCGGACTTGCGAGGGACCAGGGATTCGAGGTGATCGCGGACCGTTATTTCGATTTTTTCGGCGTCCTTCCCTGGTGGGTGGTTCACACGCTCGCCGGGCGGACTCGGTTCAACCGGCGGCTGTCAGGGGTATACGATCGTCTGGTGGTTCCCGTTGGCCGCGCGATCGAGATCGCGTTGCCGCCGCCAATCGGCAAGAACCTGGTGTTAGTGGCGAGAAAACCCGGCGGAGGCCTGACGTTGTGATCACCGTTAGCGTTCTCGTTCCCGCCTACAACGAGGAGGCGACCATTCTCGAGATCCTGGGCCGTGTCGCGCGGCAGAACATCGACGGCATCTGCTTCGAGGTGCTGGTGGTGGACGACGGCTCCCGCGACCGCACGGTGGCGCTTTTAGAGGAGAACCCGGGCCTCTATACCAAACTGATCAAACGCGGCTTCAACGGCGGCAAGGGCGCCGCTGTCAGGGCCGGATTGAAGGCGGCCAGCGGCGACTACGTGCTGTTCCAGGATGCCGATTTGGAATACGACCCCGCCGATTACGGAAATTTGTTGAGGCCGGTGCTCGAATTCGACGCCGACATCGTCATGGGCAGCCGGCTGGTGGCGGCGCCGATCACGCGAGTGTCCTATTTTTGGCATAAGGTCGGCAACCGGCTGATCACGTTTATCTTCAATATCCTAAACAACACTACCTTCACGGATATATATTCTTGTTACCTCCTTTACCGGCGCGAGTTGGTCAATGTCGATATGCTCGCCGCCGACGGGTGGGAGCAGCAGGCAGAGATCCTGTCGAAGGCCGTGGCTAAGGCGCAGAAGATGTACGAGGTGCCGATCCGTTACTACGGTCGCACTTACGCCGAGGGTAAGAAGATCAAGGCCCATCACGCCGTCGCCGTGCTGTGGACTATCGCGTGGCGGCGTATCGTCCGCTAAGGCAACCGGCGGAGGCTCAGCACTCGGACGCGTTTAGGGATTTCTGGTAGTAGTCGAAGGAGAAGATGCGCTTGCTGACGACGCGGCGCACCGCATACTTGGCGTACAACAGCCAGTCCTTCAGGTGATCCTCAAAGAAGAAACTGAAATTGTTGTTCTCGAATCGCCACTTAGCAACCGGGTGATAGAGCAGGAAGCACCAACGGAGCAGCGAAGATCCGCCGAACTTGTAGGCCACGTGCTTGTTATGGAAATAGCTGGTGAAGTTGATGGCTTCCAGCTTGCGCGTGAGACGCGGCGACGCCCACGTGCTGTACTTCTTGGTCCACGCGTCGAATTCCATGTTCTCCCAGTCATCCAGGCTCTTCGGGTCCTGGAATCCCATTGCCACCGCGTCGTAATAGAACGGCGTGCCGATGATCGGCATGAACGGGAAGATCAACGAGTAGGCATTCGGGTTGTCGCGTTCTAGCTCAAGGGCGAAGTTCACCGTGTCCATTACCTCCTTCTCAGTCTCGCCCGGAAAGCCGACGATCATCGTGTACTTCACTTTTATGGGATACTTAGCGAGCCTCTTGTTGGACTCGCGCATTTCGTCCAGGGTCTCGGCCTTGTTGACGAGCTCGATCACCCGCTCGTTGCCGCTTTCGATGCCGATCTCGAGGGAATGGCAGCCCGAATCGTAAAGCAGGTCCCATTGCTCGTCGGTAAGCTTGCTGAGTGTGTCGGCGCGGATGCCCAGCGTCGACCACTGGATCTTGCGCTCGTACTTCTTCATCCCCTCCAGAATGTCGATGAAGCGCTTTTTCGATCCGGGGAAATAGTCGTCCTGGAAATAGATCATCTGAATGCCGTGGTCGCGGTAGAGATGGCCGACTTTCTCGAGGACGCGCTTGGCCGAAAAGCCACGCCAGCGTCCTTCGTTGATGATCGGGTCCGAGCAAAACTTACAACGGAACGGACAACCGCGCGACGTGTTGAGGGTGGCCGACTTGCGGCCATCTTCCGTATGGAACACGCGATATTGGTCGATGGCCAGCAGGTGATAGGGAAGCTCCGGCAGCGAATCAAGATCGCGAATGACGTCGGCGATGCCATTCTTCCGGAGCACTATGTAGTTCCCACCCTTGTTGAGCTGCTTCAATTCCACCTTCCCGACGTTGGACTGGATGTCGCCACGGCTGGACTTGAACACGATTCCGCGCAGGTCGTCGACGGGTCGACCGTCGCGGAGCCGCTCGAACAACTCGCAAAATACAAGGTCGCCATCGCCGACGACCACATAGTCCACTAACGGGTGGGACGCGGTCTGTTCGGGCACCAGCGTAGCGTGCACCCCGCCCCAACACACCGGAATACGCGGATACTTGGCTTTGAGCCTCCGGGTGACATCAAGCGCGTATTTGATCTGCTGGCCGGTGATGGCGGTAACGCCGAAGATCACCGTTTCCGGGCCGACGCTCTGCTCAAGGTCCTTGTCGAAGGATTTCGACACCCGCTGGTCGATGAGGCTGACACCATAACCCTTGCTGACCGGTACCGCCGCGACCGCGAGCAGGGACTCCGGGTAACGGATGGACATCTCATCCCAGGTTCCCGTGTAGGGCTGAATGAGAACGATTTCTGACAAATCTGATCTCCTGATTCCTACACCGCCGCCAGCGCCCGATGTCCGAGGGCCCATCGCATCAATGGGGGACGGCCGTCTTCTGTCTACCCCTTAATCGCCGCGGCGACGCGACACCCCCCCGACGCTGCGCGGCGTCTGGACCAGCGTATACTATTTATCACGTCGCCTTTTGCAACGCATAGATTATGTGTAGCAAGTAAATCTTAACGCCCTACTATCTTTTTTCCAACCACACCGGGCATTTGACGCCGGAATAACAATAAACATTGTGGGTATATTCTCGCAAAGGGCCGTCTCGTACCTGGCCGTTACCGGCGCCGGATTTGGCGTCGTGCTAATGGCTGTCCGCGCATTTTATGCTATCTCCCTCTTGGAACCGCTGCAACTGACGACCAGCGGCGCCGAGTACGAATCCCTTTACGCCATATGGAAATACGTGAACGGCCTTACCGTCTACGCCGACCACACGCGGATTCCATTCGCCGGGTCTTTTTACAACTGGGTCTACTACGCCTTCTACGGCGAAACCGCCCGCCTCGTCATTGTCACGCTGTCGCTCAGCGACTATTGGCTGCCGACTGTCACCCGGTTGACCACCATGGGCGGCATCGTCTACGGGGCGTGGATTTCGGCGCGGCTGTTCGTAGCGCTGGTGGCCCGCGGCAACGACGATGTGAAGCGACTCGGCCTTACCTTCGCGCTTCTCTTGTTCTTCGGGCCGCTGATGGGCTTCTTCGGCATGGCGACGCAGCCGGACATCTGGGGCTTCGCCTTCGACGTCACCGCCGTCTATTTCTTTCTGCGGTTCTATGACGCCCAGCCAGCGGCGGCAGTCCTCTTATTCTGGCTTTTCGCCTATTTGGCGTGGGGGTTCAAGCAGATCTTCGTCTATTCCACCGGCGCCGTCGGGCTGTTCCTGCTGCTGAGAAGGGACTGGCGGATGGTGGCGATGTTAACCGTAGTCAGCGTCCTCGGCTGGAGTATCACACTTGCCGTCGGCTCTGATCAATACGTGAAGAACGTGCTGTTGTTCGGGGGCGTTAGCGTGGTGCTCGACTGGGCGCAATTCGTGAGGAACGTTGGCAACGTGGCGATCAAGTTGCTGCCCGTGTTGCTCGGCCTCGCCGGAATCGTCGCCGCGATGGCGACCGATCGCGGGATCTGGTTTCGTATCACGGAGGTGGCCTACGTTGCCGGCCGATGGATGCCCAACGGCGTCCTCGGGTTCGCCGCGGTCGGCATACTGGTCACGAGCGTGTTCGTGCTGCCGGCCAGCGCCAAACTCGGCGCCGCCGAGAACTACTACTTCATGCTCAGTTTTTTCCTGGCGCTCTTGCTGCTCGCCGCGCTGGCGGCGATCTCCCAATCGGGAACATGGCCCGTGCCGGTGGCGCTCACACTGTCTCTTGGATGGCTATTGCACATCGCCGCCCTCGCCATGGTGCTAGCAGGCATAACCGGCACGCTGTCGCCCCGTTACCTGCATGCCAGCCTGACGGGTCTTCGGGACTGTCTGGCAGCAAAGAACCTGACGAAGCCGCTTTTTGTCGCCCATCCCTACCTCTCACTGCCGTGGATGATCCCCGCGGACCAGCATTTCGTCATCCAGACCAACTATCGCTGGGACCGCCAGCGAGGGATCGAAATGGAGGGCGGCGGCATTGGTGGCTTGATTGATCAGGGTTATTTCGCCACGATTGCGGTGCTGGGCATTTCTTACGACGGCTCGGCCCTGCCACGCTACCAGCCGCGGGGCGAGACGTGCGGCAACTTTAAGATCTACGACCGCGTCGGCGGCCGCAGCGAATGATCGATGTCATCCAGGGATTTGGACGATAGGGACATGAGTGAGTCCGGCAAGATCATCATACTGACCCCGGTCTACGACGACTGGGAATCGGTGTTCGTACTGCTCGGCCAGCTCGATGACGCGCTTGCGGAAGACAAGCTCAAGGCCAGCGTCGTGATCGTCGACGACGGCTCCCCGGTGTTCGCAGACGCCCTGGATTTCAGCGGCTTGGACCTTTTCGCCATCGAGGAGGTGGAGGTCGTGACGCTGACCCGCAATCTCGGCAACCAGCGTGCCCTTGCGGTCGGCATCGGCCACATCGCGGCGACCCGGAACTGCGACATCCTAGTGATCATGGATTCGGACCTGGAAGACTCGCCCAAATACGTGTCCCAGTTGATCGCCGAGGCGCGAAAGACCGGCAACGAAATTGTCTTTGCCGAACGCACCCACCGCTCCGAGGGAACGGCGTTCAAGGCCTTCTACCGAATCTACAAGTACCTCTACAAGGTGCTCACAGGAATGCCGATCTCAATCGGCAATTTCAGTGCCACGCCCGGTCGGCTGATCAAGAGGATCGCCGGTATCTCCGAAATCTGGAGTCATTTTCCTGCCGGCATCATGCGCGCCCGGGTGCCGTTCCGCATCATCCCCGCCACCCGCGGCCAGCGCTTGAAGGGTCAAAGCAAGATGAACTTGGTGTCACTGGTGATTCACGGCCTCAGCGGGTTCGCCGTGCACGCTGACGTCGTCGGCGTGCGAATCGTCATAACCGTCTTCGGTCTCGGCATCGCCATCACTATCGCCGTGTTCCTAGTGATTACCAAGCGGTTTTTGTTCGACTTTTACGTTCTCGGCTGGACGTCACTGGTCACCATTATCCTCGGCGTCGCCGTGATACAGACCTTCATGGCGGCGATCTTCATGGCGTTCATGATCCTGTCGGGCAAGAATAACCGTCTGATCATTCCGGGGATCGATTGCGCGAAATACATTCTCGAGACCAAGCGAGTTTATCCTCTAGCAGGTGGAGAAAAAGTGCTTGTCCACGAAGCCCGTCACGGATGAAGAGAGGAAGATTTGGCCGAAACAGCCGTTGGTGAGGCTGGAGAAGCCGTTTGCCGACGCCCGCGGCAAGATCCAGCCGCTAGTCGATCTGATGATGCAGAGCGCAGTGATGATCGAGTCCAAGAAAGGCTCGCTACGCGCCAATCACTACCACAAAACGGATTGGCACTACTGCTACGTCATCTCGGGCGCGATCGAATACTTTCATCGCCCGACCGGCAGCACCGAAGAACCCAAGCGCGTGCTGGTACCCGCCGGCGAGATGGTGTTCACGCCGCCGATGGTGGACCACGCTATGAAGTTCCCCGAGGACACTGTGTTCCTGACCCTGTCGCGCAATCCCCGGAACCAGCTGGCCTATGAATCCGACGTGGTGCGGGTGGAGGTCGTCGACCCGAAGGACCTTAAGACCTGGAAGCCCGGGAGCTGAACATCCGATGAGCAAGGACTGCCGAAGGCGGCGCACTTGCCGGCTGTGCGGCGGGCGCGACTTGGCGCTGGTCCTTAAGCTAACGCCGACGCCGCCGGCCAACGCCTTCGTTGCTGAGGACGCTAAATCCAAGGACCAACCTTGCTTTCCGCTCGATGTGTTCTTCTGCGGCGGCTGCGCGCACGTACAATTGCTCGACGTCGTCGACCCGAGGTTGCTGTTCGAGGACTACGTCTATGTCTCCGGCACCTCGCCGCTTTTCGTCGACCACTTCGCCGAATACGCCGAGGTGGTCATCAAGCGTTTCAAGCCGAAGCCTGGCGATTTGGTGGTCGACGTCGGCTCCAACGACGGCACGCTGCTCAGGAAGTTCAAGGACCGCGGGCTCCGAGCGCTCGGCGTCGATCCGGCCCGCGCGATCGCCAAGCGCGCGACGGAAGCCGGGATCGACACCATCGCCGACTTCCTCACCCCCCGCCTAGCGGTGGAAATCCGCGATAAGCACGGGCCAGCGGCGCTGGTCACCGCCAACAACGTGTTCGCCCACGCCGACGATTTGGCGGGGCTGCGCGACGCAGCCAGCGGCCTGCTCGCGCCGGACGGGGTGTTCGTGTTCGAGGTGTCGTACCTCAAGGACGTGGTCGAGAAGACGCTGTTCGACACCATCTACCATGAACACCTGGCCTATCACTCGGTGAAGCCGCTGCGGCGCTTCTTCGAGGCTGGTGGCATGGAAATGTTCGCCGTCGAGCGGATCGACGTCCACGGCGGCTCGCTTCGCGGCATGGCGCTGGCGGTGGGCGGGCCGCACCCCGCCGACGGCTCGGTTGCTAAGTTGGTGGCGCTGGAGGAAAAAAGCGGTCTCGACCACGCCGCTACGTTCCAGGACTTCGCCGACCGCATCGGGGGCCTGGGCCGCGATCTCAAGCGCCTGGTTGCAAAGATCAGGGCCAACGGCAAGTCGATCGCCGGCTTCGGGGCACCGGCCAAGGCCACCACACTGATGTATCATTTCGGCATCGGACCCGACGTGGTCGACTTCATCGTCGACGACAACCCCTTGAAGCAGGGTCTCTACACCGCCGGCCATCATATTCCGGTGTTGCCGTCCCAGGCGCTCTACGAGCGGCGGCCCGACTACGTCATCGTTCTGGCCTGGAACTTTGCCGGCTCGATCATGGCCAAACATTCCGTCTTCAAAGACATGGGCGGACGCTTTATTGTTCCCCTGCCGAGACTCGAAGTTTACTGACCCATGTCGCATTCGCTGCTTTCGTCCGACATCCGCGAGATCGCCGACGCCTTCGGCGACAAGGTCAAGGCGTTCGCCGGCAGGACCGTGATGCTGACCGGCGGCCGCGGGTTCCTTGGCCGTTACTTCACGGAACTCTTCGTGCACCTGAACGGGGCGGTGTTGCAGACGCCAGTCCGGCTGGTAGTGGTTGACAACTTGATCACCGCCGGACCGGAAGGCGCCGAAGTCGACGACCGCCCCGGCGTCACCTTCATCAAGCACGACGTAATTGAACCGCTGGACTGGAAGGATGACCTTGATTTCGTGATCCATGCCGCCGGCATTGCCAGTCCGTTCTATTACCGGGCGTATCCGCTAGAGACCCTAGAGGTGGCGACCGCTGGCACCAAGAACATGCTGACGTTGGCGCACCGCCATGGCGCCCGCTTCGCGTTTTTCTCATCGAGCGAAATCTACGGCGACCCGGACCCCACGCACGTGCCGACGCCGGAAAGCTATCGCGGCAACGTCGCTGCCCAGGGCCCGCGGGCGTGCTACGACGAGAGCAAGCGAGTCGGCGAGACGCTGTGCTA
>JACPJY010000254.1 GCA_016187325.1 Rhodospirillales bacterium
CTGCAGTGCCGCGAGGGTCGCCTTGGCCTCCTCGTACTTCTGCTGCGACGAGAACCCCTTCTGCGAGAGCTGCGCGTAGCGGTCGAGATCGGAGCGCGCCTTTTCGAACTGCGCCTGGTCGCGGGCGAGGTTGGCCTGGGCCTGGCGCAGCTGGGCTTCGAAAGACCGCGGATCGATGCGGAACAGCAGATGGCCCTTCTTGACCCACTGTCCCTCGCGGAATTCGGCGGCGACTAGCTGGCCATCGACGCGCGAGCGCACCTGCACCGTCGAACGCGACTGCACGGCGCCGATGGCCTCGAGCCGGATCGGCACCGACCGCGTCTCGACCTTGGCGACGCGTACCGGCGCTGCCGCCGTGTTTCGTTTCGATTTTTTCGCGGAATCGCCCGTCGAAAGGGCCTGGCCATCGCCGATGAAATACTGATAGCCGAAGGCAAGCGCTCCGACGACAACGATCAGGGCGACGACGCGCCGCATCAAGTGCTGGTCCATCCATGCTCCAGAGAATGCGCGGAGGCCCGCTCCGCGGACTCCCCCGCCGGCGGCGGCGAGTATAGCGCCCGTCAAGGCGGCCGCCTAATGGGATTTGGCGGTGTTCGGCCGCAAGCCGCGCCAGATGGGCCTGGCGCCGTCACCAAGCCGCCCGGGGTCTAAAGTTTCAAGGAATCCGCCTGCAGCTCGATCACCGACCGCCCGTCCTCGCGCCGGGAGCCGGTGATATTGGCGACAAAACCGAAGCGGGCGCCCGCCTTCAGCCGATCGGCATCGCCGACCTTGATGTGGACGAACGCGTCGGCGCCGGCCTTGCCGTCGACATCGACCATGACGCCAGCAGCCTTCATGTAATCGTCCTCGTTCCACCGTTGCACCTCGACGACGGCGCCGGACCAGTCGATCTTGCGGTTGGCAAGCGTCTTGAGATAGGCGGTGAACGAGTCCTCGCCCTTGCTGAGTTCGCTGCTAACCTGTTCGAACGTAAGCTTGCTCGGCTCCTTCTCGCCACAGGCGGCGAGCAACGAAAGGGCGCCGGCGGCCGCCAAGGCCATGCTAATTGCGCGCATCGGTCGTAATGCTCCGGGTCTCGGGTCGGTCGGTCGACAGGGCGACAACCGGGCACGCCCCCGGACCGCGCCGGTGGCGGAAATGTGCAGCCGCGCCGGAGCTGCCGTCAAGCCGCATCGGCCACCGGCCCGGAGCAGCCCGGCGGCCGCCGATTTCCCGATTCTCTTTGCGTTCGGGGCGGAGTTGGACTAGAACGTGCGGCCGGTCCGCGCACGGCGCGAACCCGAGTCCCAAGGTCATGACACGCATATCCATTTTCTTGCTCGCCGCCGCCGTCGCCGGCGGCGTTGCCATGCAACCCGGCTGGTCGGCGGTGGCGCAGACACCCGCCGCGCCGGCGCCGCCGGCGAAGCCGTCGCCCGGCTGCACCTGGCTCGGGGTGCGGGTAGTGCAGTCGTTGATCCGCGATGACCTGGTCGCCGCCGGCGACTTCCAGCGGCTTTATCAGTCGTTCGGCTGCCCGCAACAGCAACTTCGCATCACCCTCGACTGTGTCGTCAAATACGGCACGCCGATCGCGCCCGGCCAGGTGCAGGAGCTGGTCAACGCTTGCTGGGATCGCCCGACGCAACCGGTGATACCGGCGCCGGGCCCGCAGAGGTTGGACAAGCCGCAACCAGAAAAGCCGAAAACGGACAAGAAATAATCGGGCGGCGGCCGAGACGGCGCGCACGCCCGGACTCCAAATCCCATGAT
The DNA here is from genome assembly GCA_016187325.1 of Rhodospirillales bacterium. Classification (GTDB taxonomy): domain Bacteria; phylum Pseudomonadota; class Alphaproteobacteria; order Rhodospirillales; family Casp-alpha2; genus JACPJY01. The sequence continues at coordinate 1,762 of JACPJY010000254.1, forward strand.
GAACCGGCCATGAAGAATATCCTGATTGCGGCGCTTATCGGCGCTATGTTGAATGCGCTCGGGTGGTTTCTGGCGCGCGAAACTACGGAGCCGCCGTCCGCACGCGACGCCATCGGCTCGGTGTCCTATACCCCGGGCCCGCCCGAATACGTGCGCCGCCCGGCGACGCCGGAGGCCCTGGCGCGGATCGATCGCGACATGGCGCGGATCGCCACCATTACCTCCGGTGTGCGGCTGTATTCGTCCGACGGCCTGACCGCCGAAATCCCCGCCATCGCCAAGCAACACGGCCTTTCGGTGGTCGCCGGCGCCTGGGTCAGCAGGAACGTTCAGGCGACCGAGCGCGAGCTGCAGGCGGCGATCGCTCTCGTCAACCGGAATCAGAACGTGCGTGCCGTCATCGTCGGCAACGAGACGGTACTGCGCAAGGAGCTGGAGGCCGCGCAGCTGATCGAGCATTTACGCAAGGTGCGCCGCCGCGTGCGCGTGCCGGTGAGCACCGGCGAGACCTGGGACCTGTGGCTCAAGCATCCCGAATTGGTGCGCGAGGTCGACTTCATCGCCGCTCACATCCTTCCCTACTGGGAAGGCATCCCCGATCACCAGGCGTTGGAGTACGCACTCGGGCGCTACGAGGCGCTGCGCGCCGCCTACCCTGGCAAGCGGGTAGTGATCGCCGAGTTCGGCTGGCCGAGCCGCGGCTATAACTTCAAGGGCGCCAGCACCGGGCCGACCCGCCAGGCGACGCTGATCCGCGAGTTCGTCAACGCCGCCGCCGAGCGCGACATTTCGTTCAACATCATCGAGGCTTTCGACCAGCCGTGGAAGACCCGGGAAGGCAGTGTCGGCGCCTACTGGGGCCTGTTCGACGCCACAGGTAAGCTGAAATTCCCGCTCGAAGGCAAGGTTCGCGAGGTCCGCTTTTACCATCGCCTGATCGGCGCCATCGCCATCGGTGCGGCGGTTAGCGTCCTCGGCCTGGCTTGGGTGCGGCCGACGTTCCTGCACGCGCTGGCATTCTCGGCGGCGGCGAACACGCTCGCCGCTGGCGTCGCGCTGGCGATGCTTTATCCGCTCGAGAATTACCTCAACGTCGGCTCCGCGCTGGCGTGGGCGATCGGTTTCGCGCTGATGGTGCTGTTGACGGCGATGACCCTGGTCAAGGTGCACGAGGTCGCCGAGGTGACGCTGGGCCGCCGTCCGTCGCGGCTGATCCGCGGGCCGGTGGTCGTCCCCGGCTACGTGCTGCCGAAGGTGTCGGTGCACATCCCGGCCTATCGCGAGAACCCGGAGATGCTGATCCGCACCCTCGACAGCGTCGCCGCCCTCGACTACCCGGATTTCGAGGCGCTGGTGATCATCAACAACACGCCCGAACCGTCGTACTGGCGGCCGATCGAGGCGCATTGCCGGGCGCTCGGGCCGCGCTTCAAGTTCGTGTTCCTGCCCAAGGTGGCGGGCTTCAAGGCCGGCGCGCTGAATGCCGCCCTCGTCCACATGGCGACGGACGCGCAGGTGATCGCGCTGCTGGACGCCGATTACGTGGTCGACCGTAACTGGCTGAAGGATTTGGTGCCTGCGTTCGCCGATCCGAAGGTCGCGCTGGTACAGGCGCCGCAGGACCACCGCGACGGCGGCGAGTCGGTCTTCAAGCAGGTGATGAACAGCGAGTACGCCGGCTTCTTCGACATCGGCATGGTGCAACGCAACGAGCACGACGCGGCGATCGCCCACGGCACCATGCTGTTGATCCGCCGCACGGCGTTCGACCAGGTCGGCGGCTGGAGTACCGATACGATCACCGAGGACACCGAACTGGGCCTTCGGCTGTTCGAGGCGGGATATGCCGCGCACTACACCAACCAGCGTTACGGTTGGGGCCTGTTGCCCGACAATTTCAACGCCTTCAAGGTGCAGCGCCACCGCTGGGTGTTCGGGGCGATGCAAATTATCCGCAAGCATTGGCGGCACATGCTGCCCGGAGCCAAGACGCTGAGCTGGCCGCAGAAGATCCAATTCGTCACCGGGTGGAGCTACTGGCTGTCGGACGCCTTCGGCGTGCTGGCCGCCTATCTCAACCTGATGTGGGTGCCGATGATCGTGTTTGTCGGCGTGCTGATTCCGACACTGCCGTTCACGCTGCCGATCCTGGTCGCGTTCGCCGTCAACCTCCTGCATTGCGTGCTTTTGTACGGCGTGCGCGTCAAGATCCCGACCCGCCATATCGCCGGCGCGGCGCTGGCGGCGATGAGCCTGCAATTGACCGTCGCCCGCGGCGTGCTTGCCGGCTTGCGCGGCGGTCGGATCGCATTCAATCGCACCGCGAAGGGCGGCCTGGCGAGGCCATGGGCGCCGGAAAGCCCGGCGCGGGCGGAATTCAGAATCGGCGTCATGCTGTTCGGCGGCGCAGCGCTGCTGCTCGCCACCAATTTCAACGAGACCACTGAAATCAAGATATTTGCCGCGACCCTGTTCGTGCAGGGCCTGCCGTTCCTGGCCGCCTGGCTGGTGGTGTGGTTGGACCGCCGCGCGGTCATCCTGCGCCGCGCCCTCGCGCCCGCTTGAGCCGGCCCGCGGCCGCGGCACGATCCCGGCCAATTGAAATCGCCTGCCGCGCCGGCGGTGCTATGGCCGTCCGCGGCATTCCGCGTCGGGCGGCGCGGCCGACGCCGGCTCAAAACGAAACAGCACCACGTCGCGGCCGAAGCGAATGGTCTCGGCGGAACGGCCGACGTCGGCCAACGAGCGCTGGAACGCTTCCTCCGACCGCTGTGGACCGTGGGCGACCCTGCCGACCGCCGCCCACACGCGCCGGCCGGCGGCGTTCGCCGCCTCGGCCTCGGCGACGGCGCCGACACGGGGCACGCGGCGCCCGGAAGTGACAAGCCCGCGCTCGCTCAATTCGTAGACGAAGTGGGTGACGGCGCCTGCCAGGTAGAGCACGTCGCA
>JACPJY010000034.1 GCA_016187325.1 Rhodospirillales bacterium
AGTCCTCGGCGAGCCCGTCGATGATCTGCTCGTCCTGTCCGGTGCCGAGCGTTGTCACCACCAGCGCTTGCGTCTCGCCGCGGGTGAACAGGGCCGAGCCGTGGGTGCGGGGCAGGACGCCGACCTCGACCGCTATGGGGCGGACGGTCTTGGTGTCGCGGCCGTCGATGCGTTTCTTGGTGTTCAGGATGTCCTGACGGACGATATCCTTCTCCAGCGACTTGAAGACGTCGCCGGTGACGGAGGCGACGAATTCCTTGTCCAGTGCCGGGTCGGCATCGAGTTCGACGGCAACGCGTTTCTTGACCGCCGCGAGTTTCTCGTGCCGCGCCGATTTCACGGTCTCCTTGTAGGCGGCGCGCAAGCCCGCCTCGGCCGACGCCTGGATGCGATCGGCCAGCGCCGCCTTGCCTTCCGGCTCCGGCGGCACGTCGATCGGCTCCTTGGCGCAGGCTTCGGCGAGCTCGATGATGGCATCGATGACCGGCTGAAATGCCCTGTGGCCGAACATCACGGCGCCGAGCATGACGTCTTCGGACAGCTCTTTGACCTCGGATTCGACCATCAGGACGCCCTCGCGGGTGCCGGCGACCACTAGGTTAAGGCTCGAGTTCGGCATCTCGTCGAGTTGCGGGTTCAGCTTGTACTCGCCGCCGATGTAGCCGACGCGGGCGCCGCCGATCGGGCCCATGAACGGCAGCCCGGAAATCGTCAGTGCCGCCGAGGTGCCGACCATGGCCACCACGTCGGGGTCGTTCTCCAGATCGTGCGACAGCACGGTGCAGATGACCTGCGTCTCGTTCGAGAAGCCTTTCGCGAACAGCGGCCGGATCGGCCGATCGATCAGGCGCGAGATCAGCGTCTCGCGCTCGCTGGGCCTGCCTTCACGCTTGAAGAAGCCGCCCGGGATCTTGCCGGCGGCGAAGGTCTTTTCCTGGTAGTGAACGGCGAGCGGGAAAAAGTCGATGCCCGTCTTCGGCGTCTTCTCGCCGACGACGGTGCACAGCACTTTGGTGGCGCCGTACGTCGCCATGACGGCGCCGTCGGCCTGGCGCGCGACTTTTCCGGTCTCCAGGATCAGCTTGCGGCCGCCCCACTCGATCTCTTTTCTGAATTCTTGAAACATTCAATTCTTCCTTCCTACGGACATCAAGTTCTCTCATCCCTACGGACATCTAGTTTCCTCATCCCTACGGGCATCAAGTTCTATCATCCTACGTTCATACAAAGCCGGGCGCCGGCGGACCATCCGACGGCAGCCCCGTTCAACGGACCCCGCCGAATGCCGGCAAGGTCCTCGTTCCGTTCCTGGCAGCGGCGCGCTTGGGCGTCGGTTCGCTGGGTGCGGGCGATTTCATCCGTCATTGCCGCGCTTAGGCGGGTCATGCCGATTACCGGCGCAGGCCGAGCCGCTCGACGAGAGCCTCGTAACGCTTGGCCTCTTTGCGCTTGATGTAATCGAGCAGGCGCCGGCGCTGGCCGACCATGGTCAGCAAGCCGCGACGCGAATGAAAATCCTTGACGTGGGTCTTCAGGTGCTCGGTGAGATTTGCGATTCGTTCCGAGAGGATCGCGACTTGCACTTCCGGCGACCCGGTATCGTCTGTCTTTACGGCGAACTCCTTGATGAGTTCCTGCTTCCGCTCAGCGGTTATCGACATCGATCACTCCGTCTAGAGGTTGATCACGCGGAAGGGGCGAATTTCCCCTCCCTTTATCTTCGCCAACGCCACCAGCCTGCCTTCGACCATGGCGCGAACGACGTCGCCCTGGCCGATGTTCTTGAAGGGAGACCGACTGGCCACCGGTAATACCGGGATGGCCTGTCCGTGGCTCAGCTTCCGGGCCTCTCGCTCCGTCAGGGCCAGTGCCGGGATGTCGTCCAGCACGGTCTCGACGGGCAGGAGGTGCCCCGAGAGGGGCGCACTATGCCCCAGCGATTCCAGTTTATCCAGCGAAATCGCCTGGCTTTCGTGAAACGGCCCGACGGCGGTGCGGCGCAACGCCGACACGTGGCCGACGGTGCCGAGCGCCACCGCCAGGTCGCGGGCCAGGCTGCGCATGTATGCGCCCTTTCCCGACACCGCCTCGAACTCGGCGTGGTCGCGGTCCGGCATCGCCTTTAGGGTCAGATCGTGGATTTGGACGGTGCGCGCCGACAGCGCCGGGGCGGCGTCGCCGCGGGCCAATGCGTAGGCGCGCCGGCCGCCGACCTTGATCGCCGAGAACGCTGGCGGCACCTGCTCGATCGAGCCCCGGAAGCGGCCGAGAACGGCCTCGATCTCGGCTTGCGTCGACCGCGCATCGCTGATGGCGGTGACCGCGCCTTCGGCGTCGTCGGTGTCGCGGGCCTCGCCCCAGCGCACGGTGAAGCGGTAGGCCTTGCGGCCGTCCATCAGGTAGGCGACGGTCTTGGTCGCCTCGCCGAGCGCCATCGGCAACACGCCGGTGGCCAGCGGATCGAGAGTGCCCGCGTGGCCGACCTTGGCGGCGCCGGTCAGCCGCTTGACGCGGCCGACGACGGCGCTGGAGCTCAATCCCGGCGGCTTATCGATGACGATCCAGCCGTGGATCGGCGTGCCCCGGCGTTTACGGGCCATCGCCGTCATCCTTGGCGTCATCCTTGCCGTCGCCTCCGTTGTCGTCGGCGTCGAGGTCGCGGGCCACCGCCGGGTCCCTCAGCAGCTCGTCGATGTGTTGGGCCTGGTCGAAGGTGGTGTCGACGACGAAGTTGATGCCGGGCAGATAGCGCAGTTTGACGGCGCGCCCGATCCGGCGGCGGACGAACGGCGCCGCCCGGTTGAGCGCCGTTACCACCTGCTCGGTGTCGCCGCCGCCGAGCGGCATCACGTACGCGGTGGCGTAGCGCAGGTCGGGACTGACGCGGACCTCGGTCACCGTCACCGGCTGGGTACCAAGGCCGGGATCGCGGATCTCGCCGCGCTCCAGGATCCACGCGATAGCGTGGCGCAGTTCCTCGCCTACGCGAAGCTGGCGCTGGCTCGGGGCCTTGGCATCCCCTTTATTCATGTGAAGAACCTCGATCGGCCGACGCGGGGCGGCGGCACGGCCGCGACCGGGCGGCCGGGGCGTCAGAGCGCGCGGGCGACTTTCTCGATCTCGAAGCACTCAATCTTGTCGCCAACCTGGATGTCCTGATAATTGGCGAACGCCATGCCGCACTCGGTGTTTTCCTTGACTTCGCGGACGTCGTCCTTGAAGCGCTTCAGCTGCGAGAGGTCGCCTTCGTGGATGACCACGTCGTCGCGCACCAGGCGGACCTTGGCGCCGCGCCGCACCATGCCCTCGGTGACCAAGCAGCCGGCGATCTTGCCGACCTTCGTGATATTGAACACCTCGCGGATCTCGGCGTAGCCCAGAAGTTTTTCGTTGATCGACGGCGCCAGCAGCCCCGACAGTGCCTTCTTCAGGTCGTCGGTCAGATCGTAAATGATCGAATAGTAACGGATCTCGACGTGGGCCTGGCGCGCCATTTCGCGCGCCTGCGGGTTAGCGCGGACGTTAAAGCCGATGATCAGCGCCTGCGAAGCCTTGGCCAGCGTCACGTCGGATTCGTTGATGCCACCGACGGCCGAGTGCAGCACCTGCACCTTGACTTCGTCGGTCGACAGGTGATCGAGCGCATTCGCAATCGCCTCGACGGAACCGTGGACGTCCGCCTTGATGACCACCGGCAGCGCCTGGATCGCGCTGCCCTCCTTGATCTTGTCGAACATCTGCTCGAGCGTGCCGCGGCCGATGGCGGCGGCCTTGGCGTCGCGGGTGCGGCGCTGGCGGAACGCGGTAACCTCGCGGGCGCGCGCCTCGCTGTCGACGACGGCGACCTCGTCGCCGGCGGCCGGCGTGGCATTGAGGCCGACGACCTCGACCGGTGTCGACGGCCCGGCCTCGGTGACGCTGTCGCCCTTGGCGTCGTTGAGCGCGCGGACGCGGCCCCATTCGCTGCCGGCGACGAAGATGTCGCCGACCTTCAGCGTGCCGCGCTGCACCAGCACGGTGGCCACGGAGCCGCGGCCTTGTTCCATCTTGGCCTCGATGATGACGCCCTCGGCGGCGCGATCCGGGTTGGCCTTCAGGTCCAGGAGTTCGGATTGCAGCACGATCGCTTCCTCGAGCTTGTCGAGGTTGGTCTTTTCCTTGGCCGAAACCTCGACGGCAAGCACCTCGCCGCCCATTTCCTCGACCACCAGGTCGTGCTGCAGAAGGTCGGTGCGCACTCGCTTCGGGTCGGCATCGGGCTTGTCGATCTTGTTGATGGCGACGATGATCGGCACCTTCGCCGCCTTGGCGTGGTGAATGGCTTCCACGGTCTGCGGCATGATCCCGTCGTCGGCGGCGACGCACAGCACCACGATGTCCGTGACCCGGGCGCCGCGGGCTCGCATTTCGGTGAACGCCTCGTGGCCCGGTGTGTCGATAAAGGTGATCTTGGCGCTGGACTTGGTGGTCACCTGATAGGCGCCGATGTGTTGGGTTATGCCGCCGGCTTCGTGGAGGGCGACGTCGGTCTCGCGCAACGCGTCCAGGAGCGATGTCTTGCCATGGTCGACATGCCCCATAACCGTAACGACGGGAGCGCGGAAAGCCAGGTTGATGTCGGCGTCCTCCTCGCCTTTCAGGCCGATTTCGACGTCGGCCTCAGATACGCGCTTCAGCTTGTGGCCGAAAGTCGAGACCACCAGCTCGGCGGTGTCGGCGTCGATGGTCTGGTTGATGGTCGCCATCACGTCCATGTTCATCAGCGCCTTGATGACGTCGGCGCCGCGCTCGGCCATGCGGTTGGCCAGCTCCTGGACGGTGATCGTTTCCGGAACCACCACTTCGCGGATGACTTTCTGGCCCTCGGAGAGGAGCTGCTGCGCCTTTTGACGCTCCTTCTCGCGGGCACGCTTGATCGAGGCGAGGCTGCGGGTACGCTCCTCGTCCTCGCCCAGGGCCTCGGCGATGGTCAGCTTGCCGGAGCGGCGGCGGCGCTCGGTGCGGCGCGGCGGCGCCAAGCGGCGGCCTTCGCGTCCGGCGCCGCGGCGCGGGCGGCCCTTCGGTTCCTCTTCTTCCTCGGCTTCCAGCGCCTGCAGCTTGGCAACGGCGGTGGCGGCGGCGGCTTTCGCCTGCTGCTCGCGGCGGCGTTCCTCTTCTTCAGCGCGGCGGCGGGCTTCTTCCTTCTCGGCGCGTAACGCCTCGTCCGCAGCAAGCGACGGCACTTGCGGTGCCGCCGCAGGGGGTGCGGCGACGGACGCAACAGGATGGACGGCGCCGGCCTCGAACGCCTTCTTGGCGTCCTCGAGCGCGCGGGCGCGGGCGGCTTTTTCCTCTTCGGTCAGGCTCGGGCCCAGCGACGATGGGGGTGCCGGCGGCGCCGTCTCGCGGGCGGCCGGTACGAACGCCTTCAGCGCCTGCTCTTCGGCGGCCTGCATCGATTCGCTAGTGACCTCGGTCATGCGGCCGCCGGCATCGGGGGCATAGGTCCGCTTCTTGCGCACCTCGACGGTGACCATCTTCGATCGGCCGTGCGAGAAGCTCTGGCGCACCTGGCCGGTCTCGATTGTCTTCTTCAACTCGAGCTTGCCCGGCCTGGAAAGGCCCAGCTTTCTGCCCTTGCTCTGTTCCTTGGTTTCGCCCATTCAGCTACACGTTCCATCCACCGTTTCGGCGCCGAAAATCCGGCAAAATCCCGCGGCGCAGGCTGTATTTACCATATCGCACACCCTACTCAACCCTAATCCCGGCGGCGGTCGCCCGGCTGGCCTTACGGTTTCGACTGTTCGGCGGGCGCCGCCGCTGGTGCCGCGTCGGCGGCTACCGCCTCGCCGGCCTCCGCCGCTTCGGCTTTGGCCGGCTCGTCGGGGAACCAGTGGGCGCGCGCCGCCATGATGATGTCGTTGGCTTTCTCGACGGTCAGCGACTTCGGCGGCACGATCTCCAACAGCTCGTCGGCGGCCAAGTCCGCCAGATCGTCCTTGGTCTTGACGCCCTTCTCGCCGAGCGCCACCAGGATCGTCGGGCTCAGGCCCTCCATCTCGGCCAATTCGTCGGTGACGCCGAGCTCCTTACGCTTACGCGTCAGCTCTTCGTCGCGCTGGGCGAGATAGGCGCGGGCGCGCTCGCGCAGTTCCTCGGCGACCTCTTCGTCGAATCCCTCGATCGAGACCAGGTCTTCGACCGGCACGAAAGCGACCTCCTCCACCGACGAGAAGCCCTCGGTGACCAGCAGGTGCGCGATCACGTCATCGACGTCGAGGGCATCCACGAACATCTGCGAGCGGGTTTTGAACTCCTCAGTGCGGCGTTCGGACTCCTCGGCCTCGGTCAGGATGTCGATGTCCCAGCCGGAAAGCTGCGAGGCGAGGCGCACGTTCTGGCCGCGCCGTCCGATGGCGAGGCTGAGCTGCTCGTCGGGGACCACCACCTCGATGCGATGGGCTTCCTCGTCGAGCACCACCTTCGCCACCTCGGCCGGGGCGAGCGCGTTGACGATGAACGCGGCCGGGTCGGGGGACCACTGGATGATGTCGATCTTCTCGCCCTGCAACTCGCCGACCACCGCCTGGACGCGCGAACCGCGCATGCCGATGCAAGGGCCGACCGGGTCGATGGAAGAGTCATGACTGAGCACCGCGATCTTGGCGCGCGAGCCCGGATCCCGGGCCACCGCCTTGATCTCGATGATGCCGTCGTAGATTTCCGGCACCTCCTGGGCGAACAACTTGGCCATGAACTGCGGATGGGTGCGGCTGAGGAAAATCTGCGGGCCGCGCGGCTCCTGGCGCACGTCGACGATGTAGGAGCGGACGCGGTCGCCATTGTTGAAATGCTCGCGCGGGATCGATTCGTCGCGCCGGAGGATCGCCTCGGCGCGCCCCAGATCGACGATGACGTTGCCGTATTCGATCCGCTTCACCAGGCCGTTGACGATTTCGCCGATGCGGTCCTTGTATTCGTTGTATTGGCGGATACGCTCGGCCTCGCGGACCCGCTGCACGATCACCTGTTTGGCTGTCTGCGCCGCGATGCGGCCGAAATCGATGGGCGGCAGCACGTCGACCAGGAAGTCCCCGGGATTGGCGTCCGGCTTCTTCTTGCGCGCGCTTTCGAGGGTGATCTGGGTGATTTCGTTCTCGACCTGCTCCTTCGTCTCCTTGACCTCGACGTAGCGGGCGAGCGTGATCTGGCCCGTCTTGCGGTCGATGGCGGCGCGAATGTCGTGCTCGTGGCCGTACTTGGACCGTCCCGCCTTCTGGATCGCCTGCTCCATAGCCTCCAGAACTTCCTCGCGCTCGATGCCCTTGTCGCGGGCGACGGTGTCCGCCACTTCCAACAGCTCGGGACGCAAATGGGTGGCGCTTGCTTCGATGGTTTCGCTCATAATCCTTTGTTCTCCTCGGATGCCGCGATCAGGTCGTCCGTCAGCACCAGTTTCGCGCGCTGGATGTCGGGATGCGGCAACGTCACCTCGCCGCCTTCCACCTCGATGCGCACGCGGTTTCCTTCGACGCCCAAGAGCCGCCCCTTGAAGCGCCGCCGGCCGTCGATCGGCCGGTTGGTTTCGATCCTCGCCTGGAACCCCCGGAAGCGCTGGAAATCGCCGATGCGGACCAGCGGCCGGTCGATGCCGGGCGAGCTGACCTCGAGGGTATAGGCGCTCTTGATCGGATCCTCGACGTCGAGGATCGCCGAGATCGCCCGGCTGACCTGGGCGCAGTCGTCGACGGTGATCGCCCGGCCGTTCTTGTGTTCCACCATCACCTGCATGCAGGGCCTGTTCTTTCCCGCCAATTGCAACCGGACGATCTCGAATCCGAGGTCGCCGATGGCCGGCTCGATGAGTCGCCGAACGCGGCTGATAACGTCCATGGGCGCTATCCACCTTCTCGGGCCCGCCTCCGGGCGTCCCCGGGGCCAGGGCGACGGCTTCGCAAGACCCGTTTAAAACGAAAGGGCGGGCCACCGGCCCACCCATCAACTCCAACTCGGTATTTGGACTTAACGAGTACGTTCTTAACTGAACGCATCCGTTATATATACCCGTGCCCCTGCAATTTCAATGGCTTTTGACCATTTTTCCGGCCACGACCCTAAGTTCTGGAACGGCGCCGGAAACACAGGTAAACCGGCGTCGCGCCCTGTTTCCGGGCCTTTCTTTCGTAGCGCGTCTCGACCCAATCTTGCGGCGGTTCCGTCCAGTCGCGGCGCGACCGCGCCAGCCAAGCGAACGCCGGGTGGCGGGTGATGCGTTCCAGCGCCCAGGCGACGTAACCGCCGTGGTCGCTGGCGACCCGGAGCTCGGCGCCGTCCTTCATGATACGCGCCAGCTGATCCAGGGTGTCGTCGGCGATGAAGCGGCGGCGGTGGTGGCGCTTCTTCGGCCATGGGTCCGAGAACAGCGCGAACACCCGGCCGATGGCGGCATCGGGCAGCGACGGGAACAGCCGACGCGCGTCGTCGTCGTAGATGCAGACGTTGGCGAGGCCGCGGCTTTCGACATGGCTGAGCAGCGAAGCGACACCGTTGACGAACGGCTCGCAGCCGACGATGCCGACGTCCGGATGCGCCTCGGCCTGGGCGGCCAGGTGCTCGCCGGCGCCGAAGCCGACTTCCAGCCACACGTCGCGGACCGGGACGGCGAATGCACCCCCGAGGTCGACGATGCCGCTGTCCGCGGGCGGCGCCAACCGCAACCGCGGCAACAGGTCTTCGACCAGCGCCTGGCGGCCGGGCCGGAGCTTGTGGCCACGGCGGCGGCCATACCAGTGAAGACGATTTTGCGGGTCGCCGGCGCCGCTCAATGGGCCCCGAACGCCGAGCGGAGGTCGTCGACGAGGTCGGTGCGTTCCCACGAGAACCCGCCGTCTGCCTCGGGCGGCCGGCCGAAGTGGCCGTAGGCGGCGGTGCGGGCGTAGATCGGCCGGTTGAGTTCGAGATGCTCGCGGATGCCGCGTGGCGACAGGTCGACCAGTTCCTGCAGGACTTTCGACAGCCTCTCCTCGTCGATCTTGCCCGCTTCGTGGGTGTCGATGTAGACGCTGAGCGGCTTGGCGACGCCGATGGCGTAGGCGACCTGGATGGTGCAGCGATCGGCGAGTCCGGCGGCGACCACGTTCTTGGCCAGATAGCGCGCCGCATAGGCCGCCGAACGGTCGACCTTGGTCGGGTCCTTGCCGGAGAACGCGCCGCCGCCGTGCGGTGCGGCGCCGCCGTAGGTATCGACGATGATCTTGCGGCCGGTGAGCCCGGTGTCGCCGTCGGGCCCGCCGATGACGAAGCGGCCGGTCGGGTTGACGTAGAATTCGTCCTCCGGGCACATCCAGCCTTCCGGCAGCACGGCGAGCACGTGCGGCCGCACGATCTCGCGCACCTCGTCCTGGGTGAGGGATTCGGCATGTTGGGTCGAGACCACCACGGACGCCGCCCGCATCGGCGTGCCGTTCATGTATTCGAGCGTCACCTGGCTTTTCGAATCCGGGCCCAGGCCGGGCTCGGCGCCCGAATGGCGGGCCTCGGCGAGTGACTTCAGGATGGCATGGGAGAAATGGATCGGGGCCGGCATCAGCATCTCGGTCTCGCGGCAGGCGTAGCCGAACATCAGGCCCTGGTCGCCGGCACCCTCGTCCTTGTTGCCGGCGGCGTCGACGCCCTTGGCGATGTCC
>JACPJY010000279.1 GCA_016187325.1 Rhodospirillales bacterium
ATGGCGCGCCCCGATTACAAGCCGGTCAGCTTGCCGATGCCGGCGCCGCAGGTGGCCGAGGATAACCCCAATTCGCTGTGGCGGGCGGGCGCCAAGGCGTTCTTCAAGGATCATCGGGCCAAGGATATCGGCGACCTCGTCACCGTCAAGCTGGCCCTCGCCGACAGCGCCAAGCTCGAGAACAAGACCGAGCGTGAGCGCGACGACAGCGAGAAAACCAGCGTCTCGAGCCTGTTGGGCCTCGAGGCGGAGTTCGCGAAGAAGCTGCCGCAGGCGGTCAACCCGGCGTCGCTGATCGACTTCGCCAACAAACATGAAACTTCGGGCGACGGCGAGATCGACCGCAAGGAAACGATCAACCTGACGTTTGCCGCGGTAGTGACGCAGATACTGCCGAACGGTTCGATGGTCATCGTCGGCCGCCAGGAGATCCGGGTCAACGCCGAGCTCCGTGAGCTGATGGTCACCGGCGTCGTCAGGCCGAGTGACATCGAATCCGACAATACGATTTCTCACGAAAAAATAGCCGAAATGCGCGTCGCCTACGGTGGTCGCGGTACGCTGAGCCAGATCCAGCAACCCCGCTGGGGCACGCAAATCTGGGACATCATCTTCCCGTTCTAGGTTCGGCTTCTTGAACCTGGCAACTTAAAGGCCGGTGCGAAAGCACCGGCCTCTTTTTTCGTGTCGGATGGTTTTCAGTCGGTCAGGACAGCGACGCCCCTGTCCGCGGTCCGCCTACTCGTCGCGATGGGTCCGTTCCATCCGTTCGTGGCGTTCCTGGGCCTCGATCGACAGCGTCGCGATCGGCCGCGCCTCCAGTCTGGACAGGCTGATCGGCTCGCTGGTCTCGAGGCAGTAGCCGTAGGTGCCCTTGTCGATGCGGTCAAGCGCCTCGTCGATTTTGCCGATCAGCTTGCGCGCCCGGTCGCGGGTGCGGAGCTCCAGCGAGCGCTCGGTCTCGATCGAGGCGCGGTCGGCGATATCGGGCTCCAGGCTGCCCCCTTCTTGGAGATGCTGCAGGGTATCGTTGGACTCGCTCAGGAGATCGGCCCGCCATTGGTTCAGTTTGCGGCGGAAGTACTCGAGCATCCGGGAATTCATGAAAGGTTCGTCGGACGACGGACGGTAATCGTGGGGCAGCGTGACGTTCATGCTTCTTGGGCTCCCAGATCGGTTGTTTTTTGAGAGGCCGGAATATAGGTAAGGCTGGCCCGCATCGCAAGAGACAAATTTGCGACGGCCCCCGACCTTAACTTGTTGCAAATCCTCGATAATCCGAATGCCGCCGCGGCCACGGCCAGAATTCGCTTAGCGGTCCCGGGTCAGTTTCGCGATCTCGACCTCGGCCCGGAGTTCGATCTCTTCGATGATCTCGTTGAGTTTCGGGTCATCGCTTTCCTGGCGCTTCTGGCGCAGCCGCTGCGCCAGTTGGGTCAGCCTCTCCTTGGGCACGGCACCGGCGAGGATGGATATCCTGAGCTCGTCGAGGCGGCTCAACAGGTCCTCGCCATGCTGCCTGAGCAGCCCCCGCGACCGCCGGTCGATGGCATCCGGAACCTCCTGCAAGGCAAAGATCGAATCGACCGCCCCGACCTTGCCGGTCGGTTCCACCGCGTGCGGGCTCTCGGCGTCGACGGCGCCGACCGCGCCGCGCAGGCTTTCGGCGAAGGCGCCATCCGAGGCGGCGGCCTTCTTCTTCTTGACGCCAGCGGCGTCTTTCGGGGACCCGACCTTGGAGATTTTCATCGGATGGACATCTGGCCTGGCGACAACCGGGGTTTCGGCAACAGCGCCGGGTCGGCCCGCCGCCCGGCAGCGGGCGCGATGGTCGCCGGGATTGTGCCGAAACAAGGCGCCAATTGCCAGCACATTTGCCCCCCGCGAACGGCGGCCGAACCGGGGCCGAAGCCGCAGAATCGGCCGCCGAAACGATAGTAATGATAATCATTCGCAATTTTGCTTGCGTTTATCGGCAAGCCCCGATATAAGACGCGTCCGGGTGGATTTTGCGAATTATTCTTAATTGCAGAATTAGAATAAGGAAAATCTGACATGCCACGTAAGCTACCAACCGTACTGGCGTTGACCCTCCTCGGCGTCGCCGCCTGGGTATCCTTCGCCGCCGCCGCCTCGCCGGAGGTCAACCTCTATTCCTACCGCCAGCCGTTCCTGATCAACCCGATGCTCGACGCCTTCACCCAGGCGACCGGGATCAAGGTCAACGTGGTTTACGCCAAGGACGGCGTCCTCGAAAAGCTCAAGGCCGAAGGCTCGAACAGCCCCGCCGACGCGGTGCTGACGGTCGACGTTGGGCGTCTCAACGACCTCGCCGAGGCCGGCCTGCTGCAGGGCGTCAAGTCGCCGACGCTGGAAGCCAACATTCCGGCCCAGTACCGCCATCCCGACGGGCTGTGGTACGGGCTCACTACTCGCGCCCGGGTGCTATACGTCTCCAAGCAGCGGGTCAAGGAAGGTGCCATCACCCGCTACGAGGACCTCGTCGACCCGAAGTTCAAGGGCCGCGTCTGTACCCGCTCGGGCAAGCATGCCTATAACCTGTCCTTGATCGCCGCCATGATCGCCCACAAGGGCGAGCAGCAGGCGCGGGCCTGGCTCGAGGGCATGCGCGCCAACCTCGCCCGTAAGCCGCAGGGCAATGACCGGGCCCAGGCCAAGGCGATTCACGAAGGCGTCTGCGACGTGGCGCTGGCCAACACCTATTACATGGGCGCCATGCAGACCAACGACAAACATCCCGAACAGAAAGAATGGGCGGCATCCGTGCGCGTCGTGTTCCCCAACCAGGGCGACCGCGGCACCCACGTTAACATCAGCGGCGCCGGCGTGACCAAGAACGCCAAGAACCGCGACAACGCCGTCAAGCTGCTAGAGTTCCTGAGCGGCGAGCTGGCGCAGAAACTCTATGCCGCCAAGAATTTCGAATATCCGGTGAAAACCGGCGTTGAATGGGATCCGATGGTTGCGTCCTGGGGTCGCTTCCAGGCCGACAAGATCAATATCGTCGAAATCGCCAAGCACCGGGCCGACGCCAGCAAACTGGTGGACAAGACCGGGTTCGACCAGGCGCGCGGAGGTTCCTGACACCTCGCGCGGCCACTATGCTCGGAGTGGGCGCATCGCCGGCAACGGATTGCCGGCGATGCCCTGTTTTTGCGCGCTTTGTGTCAGGCGGTAACGGAGAGACAGGGTGACGGTCGCATCGATTGCAGCCAATTTGCCGGCGCTGGCGCGCCGTTTTGGGCGTTTTGCGACCGACGGCTGGACTTTGGGCGCGCTGCTGCTGGCCGCCCTTGTCGCGGTGCCGGTGGCAGCGGTGATATGGCTGGCAATTGCCCCCGGCGACGACATTTGGAAGCATCTGGCGTCGACGGTGCTCCCCTATTACGTCAGGACGACACTAATCCTGATGCTCGGTGTCGGTGTCGGCACCTTCATCATCGGCACCGGCACGGCGTGGCTGGTGACCATGTGCCGGTTCCCAGGGTGCCGCGTTTTCGAATGGGCGATGCTGCTGCCGCTGGCGGTGCCGACCTACGTGCTGGCCTATGTTTATACCGACCTTTTGGAATACGCGGGGCCGGTGCAGCGCGTGCTCCGCAACGTCGCCGGATGGCAATCGCGCCAAGATTACTGGTTCCCCGAGATCCGCTCGCTCGGCGGCGCCATCGCGGTGATGACGCTCGTGCTCTACCCCTACGTTTACCTGCTCAGCCGCGCCGCGTTCCTGGAGCAATCCGTGTGCGTGCTCGAGGTCAGCCGTACCCTCGGCAAGAGCCCGTGGCAGGGGTTCCTGTCGGTCGCCCTGCCGCTCGCCAGGCCGGCGATCGTGGTCGGGGTGTCGCTGGTGCTGATGGAGACGCTCAACGATTTCGGCA
>JACPJY010000274.1 GCA_016187325.1 Rhodospirillales bacterium
AGAATGCCATGAACCGCTATTGTGGTGGAGTGGCGTCGCTGATCGTCGTGGTCGCCCTCTTCGGCGTCGCCGCGGTCCCCGCCAGCGCCTCCCACGTCAAAAGCACGTCGCCCATCAACCGTGATCAAACGACTCGACTGGTGATGCCGCTGATGAACCCCGAACGCGGCAAAGTCCTTTTCGTATCGAAGGGCTGCGTCGCCTGCCACGCCATCAACGGCGTCGGCGGCCACGATGCGCCACCGATGGACGCCCATCAGATGAATCGCCTGATGAATCCCTTCGATTTCGCCGCCAAGATGTGGAATCACGCGCCAGCGATGATCGCCGCCCAGGAAGGCGCGATTGGTGAACAGATTTACTTCACCGGCAACGAGCTCGCCGACATCATCGCCTTCATCCACGACGACCAGGCGCAACACGCGTTCTCGGAAAAGGATATCACCGCGGCGGCGAGGAAGATGATGCATCACGATCACGGTGGCAAGCCGGCCGAAAAGCATCATGGTCCGGAAATCGGCCATCCGGGCGGCGGCACCGGTGGCCACCATCCGCATGCGCCGGGAATGCCGCCGCACAAGGATTAAGGCACGACACGACGCCTCGCGCCGCTCGTTGTGATCAGGCGTTGGGCAGGGTGACGGTCGCCACCAGCCCGCCCTCGGGCCGGTTGGCGAGAACAACGTCGCCGCCGTGCGCCCGCGCGATCGAGCGCACCACCGCCAAGCCGAGCCCGGTGCCGCCGGTGTCGCGGCTGCGCGACGGCTCAACGCGGTAGAACGGCTGGAACACCTTCTCACGCTCGCCTTCCGGGATTCCCGGGCCGTCGTCGGCGACGGTGACGGTGATGGCCTTGTCGTCCGCGGCCGGCGCGACCCGCGCCCGGTGGCCGTACTTGAGCGCGTTGTCGACCAGGTTGCCGAACAGCCGCTTCAACGCCCGCGGCCGGCCGGTGAAGGCCAACTTCGCCGGCCCGTCGTAGGCGGCATCGCCGCCGCGGTCCTGAGCGTCGTCGCACAAGCCCTGTAGCAGCGCCGCCAGGTCGAAGGCGGCGCTCGCCTCGGCGGCGGCATCGTCGGCGGCGAACGCTAGCGTCGCCGTGATCATCGCCTCCATCTCGTCGAGATCGGCGAGCATTTTCTTCTGCGCCTCCGCGTCGTCGATGAACTCGGCACGCAGACGGAGGCGCGTGATCGGCGTCCGAAGGTCGTGCGACACGGCGGCCAGCGTTTGCGTGCGGTTGGCGATGAAGGCGCCGAGCCGCCGCTGCATCTCGTTGAAGGCGCGCGCCGCGTGGCGCACCTCGCTCGGGCCGTCCTCGGCGAGCGGCGGCGCGTTGACGTCGCGGCCCAGCCGATCGGCGGCCGCCGCCAGAGTCGCCAGCGGCGCCGTCGAGCGTTTGAGCGCCCATACCGAAAGCCCGATCACCACCAGCGTCGTAGCGAGGATGGACAGGAAATACGGCGACCGCCAGAACGCCGCCACCGTCACCGGCGGCGCCGCGAAGTTCAGCCACGAGCCGTCCGACAGCCTGAGCGACACCTCCAGCACCTCGCCGCCCGACCACATGTGCGCCGTGAAGCCGCCCGGCATCGCCCCTGGACCGGCGCCGATGCCGGGACCGCGGCCCATGCTGCCCATCATGCCGCCCATCATGCCGGGCATGTGGCGGCCCATTGTCTCCATCCATCGCCGGTCGCGTTCGTCGGGTTGGAACCACGCGGTCGGCGGCGCATTGTCGCGATAGCCGACGCGGATGCGCTCGGCGTCGATGCCGAAGAGGTAGTCGCTGAGCATCGCCCGCGCCTGGCGCGCCCGCCAGCCTCCGCCGTCGGCGGCGAGCGGGCCGTCGGCGGTCAACGACACCCGGAACGCCGGGCCCCAGAACGACCGCGTCAGGCGGGAGCGCGCCTCCGGCGGCGCCGCCTCGACCGCGGCGAGGACGCCGGCGATGTGCTCGGCGACGCGGCGTCCGGCGGCGGTGGCGGAGACGTTGCTGCGGTCGCCGGTATATAGAGTCAGGCTGATCAGGTGCGATACGGCGAGCCCGACCAGCAGCACCATCAGCGCCCGCCCGACCAGGCTTTGCGGGATCAACCTCACGACCGGCCTCCGTCGTCAGGGCGCGGCCGGCGCTCAACCGGCGGCGTGAACGTGTAGCCGCCGCTGCGCACGGTCTTGATCAGCGTCGGCTGCTTGGGGTCGGGCTCGATCTTGCGGCGCAGCCGGCTTACCTGCACGTCGATGCTGCGATCGAAGGGTTGCGCATCGCGGCCGCGCGCCAGGTCGAGCAGCTGATCGCGGCTGAGCACGCGCTGTGGGTGGGTGGCGAAGGCGGCGAGCAGGTCGAATTCGCCACCGCTGAGCGGCACCATCACCCCGTCCGCCCCCGAGAGTTGGCGCCGGTCGAGATCCAGGCTCCAGTCGGCGAACGCCAGCACCGTGCCCGATGCCGGATCGCCCTTGGCAGCCGGCGCTTCGGCGGCGCGGCGCAGCACCGCTTTGATGCGCGCCAGCAGCTCGCGTGGATTGAATGGCTTTGCCAGGTAGTCGTCGGCGCCTATCTCGAGGCCGACGATGCGGTCTACTTCTTCGCCCATCGCCGTCAGCATGATCACCGGCAGCGACGATTCGGCGCGTAACTGCCGGCACAGGGTTAGGCCGTCCTCGCCCGGCATCATGATGTCGAGCACTACCAAGTCGATCCGCCAGTCGGCGAGGGCGGCACGCATCTCGGCGCCGTTGCCGGCGGCGGTGACGCGAAGCCCGTGCTTGGCCAGGAACCGCGCCAAAAGGTCGCGGATCTCACGGTCGTCGTCGACCACCAGGACGTGCGGAGATTCTTCCATGCCGAGACTATAGCGCGGGCCGGCCGGCCGCCGGCCGAAAATTGGTAACGCCGTGTTGCCGGCAGTTGCCCTGAAACACTTTGTTACAAATCGGGCCACGCCTGAAATCATCCGGCAACGCGGCGATGGTCCAATGGTCGCGTCGTTTGGAATTCATCCGCAGACCGCAAAAGGAGACCACCATGAAACGCACGACTCTCATCCTCACCGCCGCCGCTGCCGCCCTCGTCATCGGCGCCGCGGCGTTCCTGCCCGCCTATGCCCAGGGTCCGGGCTACGGCATGGGCATGGGCCACGGCATGATGGGCCAAGGCATGGGCCAGGGTATGGGCCCGGGCATGATGGGCCAAGGCATGGGCCCAGGCATGATGGGCCAGGGCTCCGGTCCCGGCCAGCAGGCGTTCGGGCCGGGCAACTGCCCCGGCTTGGCCGCGGCGCAGGGCCAGGAACCCACGGTCGATAGCGTGACCAAGTTCCTCGAAGGCCGTCTCGCCCATTGGGGCAACGAGCGGCTGAAGCTCGGCAAGGTCGAGGCGACCGACGACAAGACCATCACCGGCGAGATCGTCACCAAGGACGGCTCCCTGGTGCAGAAGTTCGCCTTCGACAAGACGACCGGCTGGCCCCGGCGGGTGAACTGATCCCTGTTCCGTAAGGGTATCGATACGAACGGGCGGCGGTTGCCGCCCGTTTCGCGTTTGCCGGGTGCGACTGGCGTCGCGAACACTTCCCCGTGATCGGCGGTGCGCCACAATTGCGCGAATTCGACCGTTGCGGAATACTCGCGGCGCGATGATCGGAAGCGGACAGTCCTTGCGCACCGTTGTTGCCGCCGGCGCAGCGGTGCTGTTGATTCTGTGGTCCGCCGGCGGCGTCGCCACGGAGCCGGCAAACGATCCGCCGCGTTTCCAAGGCCGCGTTTTTCCGTTCACGACCATCCGCCCCGCCCAGCCGGCACCGACGACACCGCTGCATACCTTGAGCGGCGGGTTGACGCACCTTGGCCGCTTCGCCGGCAAGGTGGTGCTGCTGAACATTTGGGCCACCTGGTGCCCGCCTTGCGTCTACGAGTTGCCGTCCCTCCAACGATTGCAGGCGGCGCTCGGCGGCGATCGCTTCACGGTGATCGCGCTGTCGGTGGACGAGCGCGGCGCCGACGACGTTTTGCCGTATTTGGAACGTCTCGGACTTCGTGGCTTGCCCGTCTACCTCGACCCCGCCGGTCGAATGGCTGAAGCGCTGAAGGTTCATGAAGGCCTGCCTTGGACCTTCGTCATCGACCACAGGGGCCGGGTCATGGGTTATCTCAAGGGCATCGCCGATTGGGCGTCGCCGGAGGCCCGCGCGCTCATCCGCTATTACGTCGACCGCGCCGGCGACTGACACCGCCCAACGACCGTGATAACGTCCGCCGGCGATGCCGTGGGAGGCGGAAATGCGCAAGACGCTCGCGATCGCGTTGTGCGCGCTGGCGCTGGCCGGCGCGCTCCAGCCGGCGTCCGCGGCGGCGGCCAAGGATGAGCTGGTGATCGGCATCACCCAGTTCCCGTCCACCTTCCACCCCAACATCGATTCGATGCTGGCCAAGACCTACATCCTGTCGTTCACGCGGCGGCCGATCACCACCTACGACAAGGACTGGCAGTTAGTGTGCATGCTGTGCGTGAGGCTCCCGACCATCGACAACGGGCTGGCGGTGCCGGAGATGACGCCCGACGGCAAGAAGGGCATCGCCGTCACCTACACGCTCCGCGGCGACGCCACCTGGGGCGACGGCACGCCGGTCACCACCCAGGACGTGCTGTTCACCTGGGAGATCGGCCGCCACCCGCGGACCGGCGTCGGCAACATGGAGCTCTACCGCAGCCTCTACAAGATCGACGTGAAGGACTTGAAGACCTTCACCATGCACTTCGACAAGCTGACGTTCGAATACAACGCCATCAACGATTTCCACCTGATCCCGGCGCACCTGGACCGCAAGAACTTCTCCGATCCGGTGGCCTACAAGACGCGCACCGTGTTCGACACCGACACCGTCAACAAGGGGCTCTACAACGGCCCTTACCGGATCACCGAGGTGGTGACCGGCTCGCACGTGGTGCTGGAGCCGAACGCCACGTGGTGGGGCAAGAAGCCGCATTTCCGGCGCATCGTCGTGCGCATCGTCCAGAACACCGCGGCGCTCGAGGCCAATCTGTTGTCCGGAAACATCGACATGATCGCCGGCGAGCTCGGCCTCACCGTCGACCAGGCGTTCGCGTTCGAGAAGCGCCACGGCGACAAGTTCAACATCCTTTACAAATCCGGTCT
>JACPJY010000275.1 GCA_016187325.1 Rhodospirillales bacterium
GGCAATAGCGGTCGGTCTTGTCGGCCTTCACGGTCGGCTTGCCGCGCGGCGGCGGTCCGGCCCGAGAACGAGACTACAACCGACAAAACCTACTCCGCCTCCGCCCCGACCAGCGCCGTGAGGTCGTCCCAGGCGTAGACCACCGTCGGCAGCCGCTTTCCGCCGATCCGCCGCCGCCAGCGTTCGGCGCCCAGCCGCTCATCGAGGCGGCCGACCGGGTAAGCGCGCGGCACCAGGGTCGAGTAGGCGTCGCGGCGCATTGCGCCCAAAATGGGCACATGGTAGGTTGGTCGCCATGCGGATCATTGCCCGGCGCACCCTGCGCGAGTTCGCGGAGTCGCTTGCCGGGCACCGGGATCGGCCGGCAGTGAAGGCGGCCCTGGACGCTTGGTTCCAAGAGGTCCGCAGGGCGCGCTGGCGCAACTCCGCCGACATCAAGCGATCCTATGCCACCGCCAGCATCGTGTCGGCCGAGCGCGTGGTGTTCAACGTAAAGGGGAACGCCTATCGGCTGGTGGTGGCGGTGGATTTCGAGAAGGGCATCGTGTGGATCAAATGGATCGGGACGCACAAGGATTACGACCGGATCGACGTAACGGAGGTGGAGCATGGCGGCTGAACTGAAGCCGATTCGCAGCGAGGCGGACCATAAACGGGCGCTGGCCGAGGTGGCGCGTCTGTGGGGCGCCAGGAGCGGAACACCGGAGGGCGACCGCCTCGACATACTGGCGACGCTGATCGACGCCTACGAAGCCGAGCATTATCCGATGGACCCGCCCGATCCGATCGAAGCGATCAAGTTCCGCATGGAAAGTCAGGGGCTCACGCGCAAGGACCTCGAGCCGCTGATCGGTACGCGAACGCGCGTCGCCGAGGTGTTGAGTCGCAAGCGCGGCCTGTCGATCCGCATGATCCGGCGCCTGCACGAGCGTCTCGGCATTCCCGCCGAGGTGCTGATCCGCCCGTCGCGGCGAAACAAGGCCGCTTGAGAAGGTCGCCCAACCGACGGCCGATGGGGGAGGACGCGGCGCTACTCCGCCGCCGCCCCGACCAGCGCCTTAAGGTCGTCCCAGGCGTAGACCACCGTCGGCAGCCGCTTGCCGGCGAACCCGTGGTGGCTGCGGGCGGCGAGGCGGCCGCCCTGGGCCTCGTAGAACCAGCGGCTGGGGTTGCCCTCCAGCACCTCGACCACCATCGCCGCCGTGCCGGCGGCGAGCATCCGCGCCGCCGCCTCGCGGACGAGCCGCCGGCCGATGCCGCGCTCGCGCGCCCACGGCGCCACGTAAAGCTCGTAGAGCTGGCTCGACGGCACCGCGCGGGCCAGGCAGGCGCGGGCCAGGCGGGCCGGCCCCCAGGTGGCGTAGCCGACGATTCCGTTGCCGGCACCGGCCGCCGCGGCGACGATGATCGCCTCGCCGCCGGCGATCCGCCGCCGCCAGCGTTCGGCGCCCAGCCGCTCATCGAGGCGGCCGACCAGATAGGCGCGCGGCACCAGGGTCGGGTAGGCGTCGCGCCAGGTCTCCACCTCGACGCGGGCGATGCCGCGGGCGTCGCCCGCTCGCGCCTGCCTGATGGTCGCCGTTTCGAGGATCATGGTGTGTCGCTCATCAACGGCATTCTACGCCGCGCGGGGCGGGCGCGGGAACGGCGTCGTTCGGGGGGATCGCCCTCTCCGCTTGGCTCCTTTCGTCATGCGCGGGCTTGACCCGCGCATCCATCTTCGAAGGCCGCGCGTCGACCGCCACCATGGACCCGCGGGTCGAGCCCGCGGGTGACGGCATGGCGGCGCCCCCGCGTGCGCGGGAATGACGAGAATAGGATAGGGGCGCGCTAACCGTGCAGGCGCCGCTCGACGCCGCCGAACATTGGGTCGGCGTGGCGGCGGCGGTTGGGTCCGAAGAAGTCGCCGACGTGGACGAACGGGCGGTGATTCTCGATCACGGCGCAGATGCGCGAATAGATGGTCTTCGCCGACACCGGCTTGGTCAAGTAATCGGTCATGCCGGCGTCGCGGGCGGTGCAGACGTGCGCGTATTCGGTGTTGGCGGTGCAGACGATCACCGGGATGAAGGGATTGCGGCTGTCCGGGCCCTGGCGCACCCGCTCGAGGAACGCCATGCCGTCGAGCCCCGGGCACCAGTCGCTGAGGATCAGGTCGAGCGGGAACTGCTGCAGCATGTCCCAGGCGATCTTGGGATCCGGCGTGCTCATCACCGTCGGGACGCCGAACTCGCGGAACACCTCGGTCAGCAGGTCGCGGATCAGCAGGTGCTTCTCCAGCACCAGGAGGCTGAGCTTCGTCAGGTTGTAGGATTGCATCGACCGACGGCCCCCGACCACCATCCCTGTCCACCACCAGGGCCCACGGCCGGACTGTTGACCGTCCGGTCCGGAGCGGCGCGGATTCTAGGCCAGGCCACGGCCGGAGTCGAGTGGCGGGCGGCGGCCGGAACACCGTCTTTCATCGACGACTATCGTCATTCCGGACGGTAGGCGAGCCCGAAAACCCCAGGTTTTCGGTTTGCGAGCCTTACGATCCGGAATCCATCACGGTGCGCCATCGGCCTCAATTGTGGATTCCGGATCACTGACCTTCCTTGCCAAATCCGGTCCCTGCCAAGGCGTGGACCAGGATTTGGAGGAAGGTCGTGTCCGGAATGACGACGGAATTAGGGGTGAAGCGCCTAGGCGCGCAGGCGGCGGTTCATGCCGCCGAACAGGGCGTCGGCGTGGCGGCGGCGGTCGGGCCCGAAGAAATGGGCGACCCGGATGAACGGGCGCTGGTTCTCGATCGCGGCGCAGATGCGCGAATAGATGGTCTTCGCCGACACCGGCTTGGCGAGGAAATCGGTCATGCCGGCGTCGCGGGCGTGGCAGACGTGCCGATATTCGGTGTTGGCGGTGCAGACGATCACCGGGATGAAGGGATTGCGGCTGCCCTGACCCCGGCGCACCCGCTCGAGGAACGCCATGCCGTTGAGGCCCTCGGTCCAGTCGCTCATGATCAGGTCGACCGGAAACTGTTGGAGCATCTCCCACGCGATCTTGGGATCCGGCGTGTTCAAGACCGTCGAGACGCCGAACTCCCGGAACACCTCGGTCAACAGGTTGCGGATGAGCAAGTGCTTCTCGAGCACCAGGATGCTGAGCTTGGTCAGGTTATAGGATTGCATCGGCCGCCGATTCCTCCGACCACCACCCCTGCACACGACCAGGGCACACGACCAGACCACACGGCCGGACTGTTGACCGTCCGGTCCGGAGCGGCGCGGATTTTAGGCCAAGCCACGGCCGGAGTCGAGTGGCGGGCGGCGGCGATCGCCTCCTGGCACGCGCCCTGGCCCACCCGAGGCCCGCCTGGGGACTTGCCTGGGGGCCCGCCCGCCGCCGTGTTGATGACCGCCAGCCTTTCCTCGTCGCCCCGGGTGTGGTCTGCTGTCGGGTGGAGACAGATCGGGGATTGAAACGAAAGGAGCGCCGATGCGGCGAACACCGAACTACCGATTCGAACGCTCGGAACGGGAAAAGAAGAAGCAACGCAAGCAGCTCGAGAAGCTGAAGGAGCAAGCGGAACGCACGGCCCGGCGGCAGGCGATGAAAGAGCCGGCCGGGGACGCGTCCGCGCCTGCCGCGACCGAGGAAACTCCCGCGCCCGGTTCCACCGAACGGTAACCGACAGCGCCGCCGCGGCCGGCGGTCGGCCCCCCCGTATCCGTCCCGGGCCCGCCCCGGGTCCCTGGCGCCGGTTGCGGGCTTCGCCAGCCCCTCCCCAAGGCCCTCCCGGTCAGCCGACGGACAGGTAGGTGTCCATCATCCGCTTGTTGGCGCGGGTCTCGGCGGCGGTGCCGTGGAAGACGATCTCGCCCTGCTCGATGATCGAGGCCTGGTCGGCGATGTCGAGGGCAATCTCGACGTTCTGCTCGACCAGCAAGATGCCGATCTGCTCGCCGCGCAGGTGGTGGAGCGTATCGATGACGCTCTCGACGATGATCGGCGCCAGCCCCTGCGACGGCTCGTCGAGGAGCAGGTATTTCGGCGACGAGATCAGCGCCCGGCCGATGGCCAGCATCTGCTGCTCGCCGCCCGAGAGATTGCCGCCCTTGCGGCCGAGCAGCGGCTTCAAGGCCGGGAACAGCTCGAGGATGCGCTCGGCGGGCCATTCCGTCGCCTGGTGCTCGGAGATGGTCAGGTTCTCGCGCACCGTCAGGTCCGAGAAGATGCCGCGGTACTCCGGCACGTAGGCGAGGCCGGCGCGGTTGATCCGGTGCGCTGGCTCGCCGCCCAGGGGCTCGCCGTCGCGGGTGATCGAGCCGGTCCACTTATCCATCAGCCCGAAGACGGTGCGCAGCGTCGTCGTCTTGCCGGCGCCGTTGCGCCCGAGCAGCGCGTGCAGCTCGCCGCGCTCGACCGTCA
>JACPJY010000276.1 GCA_016187325.1 Rhodospirillales bacterium
GGCGGCGGCGGTCGCCGCCGGCATGGTGCCGCTGGCGGTCGCCTCGCAGACCGGCGGCTCGACGATCCGGCCGGCGTCGTTCTGCGGCATCTTCGGCTATAAGCCGACGTTCGGCACCATCTCGCGCCGCGGCATGGCGGTCATGGCGCGCCGCCTCGACACCGTCGGCGTCTACGCCCGCGAGCCGGAGGATCTGGCGCTGATCGGCGACGCGCTGATGGTCCGCGACGCCGGCGACTGGGACATGCTCGAAAAGCCGGGCCGCGGCCTGGTCAAGGCGTTGCGACGGAAGCCGAACAAGGCGCCGCGCTTGGCCTTCGTCCGCACCCCGGCGTGGCCGCAGGGCGACGACGACATGCGCCGCGCCTTCGAGGTCTTCATCGCCAGCCTTGGCGCGCGGGTCCGCGAGGTGGCGCTCGAAGGCCTGTTCGCCGACATCGTCGACACCCATCTGACGATCTTCAACGCCAACATCGCCGCCACCCTCGGCGAGGCCTTGGAGAAGACGCCGGACAAGCTGACCGACGAAACCAAGCGGCGTATCAAGCTCGGCCTGCCGGTGACCGGCGCCGCCTATGTCCGCGCCCTCGCCCTGGCGGAAGCCCAGGCGCAGGCCCTCGACCGCCTGTTCGACCATTACGACGCCATCCTGACCCCGGCGGCAACCGGCGAGGCGCCGGTCGGGCTGGCGACCACCGGCAAGGCGGTATTCAACGGCCTATGGACGCTGCTCGGCGTGCCGGCGGTGACGGTGCCGCTGCTGGCGGGCGCCCACGGCCTGCCGATCGGCGTCCAGGTGATCGGCCGCCGCGGCGACGACGCCAAGGCCCTGCAATGCGCGCGCTGGCTGTGGCAACGGGCGGGCGGCGAGGCGGGCGGCGAGGGATGAACCGGGACGCCGCCAAAGCGCGGGTCGACGCCCGCATCGATGGCGAGCGCCTGTGGCAAAGCCTGATGGCGATGGCCGAGATCGGCGCCACGCCGGGCGGCGGCAGCGGCCGCATCGCGCTCACCGACTCCGACCGCCAAGCCCGCGACCTGTTCGTCAAGTGGGCGAAGGAGGCCGGGCTGGCGGTCCGCGTCGACCGCATCGGCAACATCTTCGCCCGCCGCGCCGGCACCGACGCCAAGGCGCCGCCGGTGCTGGCGGGAAGCCATCTCGACACCCAGCCGCTCGGCGGGCGCTTCGACGGCGTCTACGGGGTGCTGGCGGCCCTCGAAGTGCTGCGCGCCCTCGACGACCACGGCGTCGAAACGCGATCGCCGCTCGACGCCGTGGTGTGGACCGACGAGGAAGGCTGCCGGTTCGCCGCCGGCATGGTGGCGTCGGGGGTGTTCGCCGGCAAAGTCGCCCTCGCCGACGCGCTCCGCCTCGCCGACCCGGACGGCGTCACCATCGGCGTGGCGCTCGAGAAGATCGGCTACGCCGGGCCGGCGCCGGTCGGCGGCGTCCCGGTCGCCGCCTACTTTGAGGCCCACATCGAGCAAGGCCCGGTGCTGGAGGCCGAGGGCAAGACCATCGGCGTGGTGCTCGGCGCCCAGGCGCGGCGCTATTTCCGCGTCTCGGTCGCGGGCGAGGAGGGCCACGCCGGGACGCTGCCGATGGACCGTCGCAAGGACGCGCTCGTCGGCGCCGCGCGCATGGTGGTGGCGTTGAACGCGCTCGCCTTCACGTTCGCGCCCAGGCCGGTGATCACCGTCGGCGATCTGCGCGTCCGCCCGAATTCCCGCAACACCATTCCCGGCGGCTGCGTGTTCGTGATCGACTCCCGCCACCCGGAGGACGCGATGCTGGACCGCATCGAGGCGGCGATGCGGCGTGCCTGCGGGGAGATCGCGGCCGCCGCCGGCCTCGGCATCGCCATCGAGGACTTGAGCCGCTCGGACGCTACCCGCTTCGACGACCGCTGCATAACCACCGTGCGCCGCGCGGCCGAACGGCTCGGGCTGGCGCACCGCGACATCCATTCCGGCGCCGGTCACGACGCCTGCAACCTGGCGCTCGCGGCGCCGACGGGCATGATCTTCGTGCCCTGCGAAAAGGGCATCAGCCACAACGAGACCGAGAACGCCAAGCCCGAGGACCTCGCCGCCGGCGCCGACGTGCTGCTGCAGGCGATGGCGGAATGGGCCCGCTGACGGCCAAGCGGTCGATCCGGCGCGGTTCGCCCTGCCGGCGAATTTTTTTAAATGTCGGCTGCTGTCGGCTTTTTCGCGGTCGTCGTCCGGTCGTCCGCAAGTCGTCCGCAAGTCGTCCGCCGGTCGTCCGGTTTGGCCGCCCGATTCCGGCCAACTCCTTGCGCCGCCAACAGTCGGCCCGAATTTTTTTCTTCGAAGGTCGTCATCGGTCGTCATCGGTCGTCAAAAGTCGTCATTTTGCCGCCGGCGGTCGTCGTTTCGGTCGTCATTGTTCCCGCCGGCATGGGGACCGCGCGTCGACCATTTGTCGACCGGCATGTCGACCGGTTGTGGACCGATTGTCGACCGGCATGTCGACCGATTGTTGACCGGATGTTGACCGGATGTTGACCTTTGCCGACCGATGCGGACTTTTGGCGCCGGCCCGCCGGCAAGCCCCTGATATTCCTTGCCGTCGCCCCGACGATGGTCAACAAAAGTAGGCATTTGCTCCTCTGCGCCGCAACATAATTACCCGCCGCAAGCCGCGCGCCGTCTGATACAATGACCAACAGGCCGGAAACGGCGCCCGGCAGGGCGAATCTGTCATAAAACCTAGTTTATCGGAATATATTCCAAATCGCGGCGGGAGTCAAGGGGAAAAAACCGTTGGCGTCGGAAACAATCTTGGAGAGGCACAAACCTCACCCGCGACCTCATCCTCGCCTACATGACGGCGTTCGAGGCCGGCGATCCGGTCACGCGCGTCGAGGTCTAGGTCCGAAACCCGGCCATGGCACGACTCCGGCTCGCCCGGCCGTGGCGTGGCCGGGCACCCCAGTATCACGCGCCGGCGAATTCCGCCTTCGGCCGCCGCACGGTGCGTCTGATCTCGCGGCCGTGCCGGCGTTCGGCGCGGCCAAGATCGTAATCGGCCTGCAGGCCGAACCACACCTTCGGCGAGCCGCCGAAATAGGCGGCCAGCCTGAGCGCCGTTTCCGGGGTGACGGCGCGGCGCTTGTTGAGAATGTCGCCGACGCGCGTCGCCGGGACGCCGATCTCGAGCGCGAAGCGATGGGCACCCCTCCGGCGCCGCGGTGTTCGACACGTGCCGCGACGACCCGGCGGAATTCGAGGTGGCGGGGTGAAGGGGGGCGGGCGGCCCGCCGGACTTCACCTCGTCATTTCTTGGCAACCTTGAGCAGTTCTTCCGCGCATGCGTCGGCGACCTCGTCGTTCGGCTCTTTGCTTCCGGGCATGGTTGCCCAGCCTTGCTCCTCGATGTAGTCGCCCCGCTTCCAGTAGTTTTCATCCTTTAGCGCTGCGAGATGGGTCGTCTGCTTTTCCTTCGCCATTTTCTTGAACTGCGCGACGCAAACCGGCGTCAGTGCGGCAATGACGGCCTGTTCGGCTCGGCGCTCCGCCTGCTTGTCGGCGGCCCCGGTGGTGACGATCCAATCCGCGCTGAACCCAACAATCGTGATAACGACGGCTCCGGCAATTCCGCCCCACACAGCCGGCTTGACCCATTCGGGAATATTCGTGTTCATGATTGTCTCCCTTTGTCTCCCTTTCATCCGACATTCTCCGGATGAACCTCGGTTCCAAGCATCAGGGTAGCCTTCTGGGCTCCGTGGGGCAAATCCGGAACACGGTGAGGGCCACCGCTCGCTGCCACGACGCTTCCCCAGGCCGCTGATGGCTTTTTTTCGTCATCAAGGCGCACGTGTCCCGTCGTTTGCCCTTGCCGCCGCCAAGCCGCTCACCCGGCAAAGCGGTAGCCGAGGATCTTGTAGGCCAGCTTGGCGGCCAGGAACGCGCAGCCGTGAAAAGGCTTCGCCGGCGCCAGCTCGGTGATGTCGGCGCCGACCACGGTGTCGGCGGCGGCGCACGCCATGCGGATGACGCGCAAGGCGTCGTCCCAGAAGATGCCGCCGGGCTCCGGCGTGCCGGTGGCCGGCATCAGGCTGGAGTCGAAGGCGTCGAGGTCGAAGGTGACGTAGACCGGCCGCCCGGCGAGGCGCTTCTCGATCGCGCCCAAGTCCCAATCGGCGCGGTCGCGCGCCCAGTAGACGTCGATGCGATGCCGGTTGGCCTCGAGGAACGGCACCTCGCCGGCCGAGATGTTGCGGATGCCGAGCGAGATCAGGGTCAGGGTTTCGTCGTCGAGGCAGCGCCGGAGCGCCGCGGCGTGGGAATAAGGCTCGCCGTCGTAGCCGTCGCGCA
>JACPJY010000277.1 GCA_016187325.1 Rhodospirillales bacterium
AACGGCCGGGCCAGCGCCTCGGGCTCTACGACGGCGCCGACACGCGCCATCAATCCCCGCTTCGAGACGCAGCACAGCATGTTGCCGTTGACCATGAACGTGATGCCGCCGAACATCCGCTTTTCGGAGGCGAACTTGGCGAGCAGCGCATTGCGTACCCGGGCCGCCAGAACCCGCGGGTCGATCGCCGCGCCCATCGTCCCTGCCCTTCGGGCGCCGGCGGCATCGCCGGAAACGCCAGCAGCTTCGGATCTAAATGATCCCATGGTTGCTTGCGCTTGGCGTAGACCGCCATCTGCGCCACGACGAGGGAAGGATCGTCGAGGCTGGCGACGCGTACCGTCACCATCCCCGGAAACCCGGAACTCCTGCCGAACAACGGGCTGCCGCAGGTAGGGCAAAAATTGGTGACGACCGTATTACCGCTGTCCGCGGTCCACGAAAACCCCAGCGTCTCGCCGTTGACACGGAATGCGTGCTCGGGAACCATGGCATGAAACGCATGGCCGGCGCCACTCAGCTTCTGGCAGCTTAGGCAATAGCAGTGCCCCGCCATCGTCGGCGCGGCGCTAATCGTGTAGCGAACCGTTCCGCACAGGCAGCCGCCCTTGTGTTTCACGTTCGAGTCGGAATGACCACCCTTCGGCTTCATTTTAATCCTCCCTGGGCAATGCCCGCTGCGCGCGGCGCTCGCGCCACGTAATGTGACTTGCACTATGCAAGTAATCTACCAGATTGGTTGTTAATTGCAACTGGAATCGTTATCTTGCCAGGATGCCGAAAAAACATGGACCAAGGCGCCGCTCGACATGCCCCCTCAACGTGTCGCTGGAGATATTCGGCGACCGGTGGTCGCTGCTCGTCGTGCGCGACCTGATGTTTGGGGGTCGCCGCACCTTCAAGGAATTTCTCGATTCCGGCGAGAAGATCGCGACCAACGTCCTGGCCGAGCGGCTGCAACGGCTGGAGGCGAATGGAATCATCGAAAGGCGCCGCGACGCCGACGACGCACGCAAGGTCAACTACGCCCTGACCAAGAAAGGCATCACGTTGGCGCCGGTGCTGGTCGAGATGATCATCTGGGGCGCGCGCCACGAGGAAACGGCCGCACCGCCGGAGATCATTCGCCGGATGGTCGCCGACCGCGACGGTGTCGTCGCCGAAATCCGTGACCAATGGAAAAAGGACCGATCGCTCTGATCGGCGGCGCGACGGAGGAGGAATCGGCGGTTCCGCCGTCGCCGGCATTCACGGTTGGTCGGCACGGCGATCGAGCCTATATTGGCCCGCCACCTTTTTTGGGAGCCGAGCGACGATGTTCCGCATGCCCAACTTGCGCGTCCTGCAGCCGTTGCCCGGCGCGGCGCTTGCCTTCGCGACGGCGATCATCGCCTACGCGGTGCGTTACGGCTTCGTCGAGCCGGAACGGCTCGGCGCCGCCTGCGAAAGGGCGGGCCCCTGGTGGTGCGGACCGCGCACCGCGTTCATCGTATTCACCGAGTGGAACGGCTTCGGCTGGGCGAGCCTGGCGCTGGCGGCTCTCGCGCTCGTCTGGATGGCGCGCCGCCGCGACCCGGCGCGGCTGGCGCTGGTCGCGCTCGCGATCGGCGGCGCCGGTCTGGTGCTCTATAACGCCACGCTGTCAACCGTGGCGGTGGTGGCCGCCGTCCTGCTGTTGGCGCAGCCCCGCCCTGAGGCGCCGTAGCTCGGCGGCGATGGCGCCCCGCAACGGATATGCGAGAGCCAGGCAGCACAACGCCCAGGCAATGGCCTCGCGGTTGCCGAGCGAGTCGACGGCAAGCGGCCCGCACGCCGCGAGCGCGCCGCCGATCCAGCCGTCGGCGACGGAGGGGCGGCGCGTATTGCCTCCGAAAAGGATCAGCGCCGCCGCCGGCAGCGCAAAGGCGAGAGTCAGGAAGTCGCGGTGCCGCCCGTCGACGGCGAGCGCCAGCGCCACCATCGCCGCCGGCACCAACACCAACCGGCGATAGGCCGCGAGTCGCGTCGCTTCCGGCGGCGGCCAGCCGGCCGCGACGCGGGTCAGCAACACGCCGCCGGCCGCCGCCACCAGCCACAAATAGATTCCCCACAGCGCGCCGTGAACGCCGATGGCGAAGTCGAGCGCCTGGGCGGCGAACGCCGCGAGCACGCCGGCGACGGCGGCGCCGGCCGCCGCCGCCGCCGCCCAGCGCGCCAGCGAGAGCATCCGGCCGGCCGCCAGCGCCCAGCCTACCGCGAGCGCCGCGCCGGCGACGGTGAAACCCGCCGCCCACCGCCAGCCGGGCCATTCGCGGACCGGGCCGGCGAACGCGAACTTCGGGTCGCGGTGCTTGTCGAGCACACCCCAGTAGCCGCCGACGGTGCCTTCCGGCGCGCGCTTCCACGGCTGGTCCACCGCCTCGATGATGTTGTAACCGACGCCGAGCGCGTCGGCCTGGATGGCGAACTCGCGCACGAACCGCGCCTGGTTTACCAGGGACGGCGCCGCCGCGCCGCGCGTGCGCCCGGCGCTCGGCCAGCCGGTCTCGCCGATCTGCAGCGGCTTGTCGGGGAAGGCGGCGTAGGCTTTCTCGATGATACCGCGCACGTGGTCCTGGACCGCGTCGATGCCGACCGGCGTCGGGTCGTCCCAGTAGGGCAGGATGTGCACGGTGACCGCGTCCACCACCTCGGCGAGCGCCGGGTTGCGGCGCCAGAACTCGAAGATGTCGGCGTAGGTGACGGGATGCGGCGTGCGCGCCTTCACCGAGCGGATGATGCCGGCCAGCCGGTCGGCGGTCATCTCGCGCCGCAGCAGCACCTCGTTGCCGACGACCAACATCTTGACCGCCTCCGGATACGCCACGGCGAGCGAAAGCGCGCCCTCGATCTCCTTGGCGTTGGTCCGATCGTCGGCGCCGATCCAGATGCCGATCATCACCTTGATGCCGATGTTGGCCGCCGCCGCCACCGCGTCGCCCTCGTTGCCCAGCGAGGAATAGGTGCGGATGCAGCCGGTGATCGGCTTCAGGCGCTCCATGTCGGCCTCGATCAGGCCGCCGGGCAGGACGAAGTCCTCGTCGAACGGCGGGGCGCCGCCGTGCGACGGCGCATACGACAGGCATTGCAGGCGGCCGCCGGCGACGTCCGGCAGCGGCACCGGCCGGCCGAGCCACGCCCAGGCGGCGATGGACATCGTGGCGGCGAGCGCAAAAGCGGCGAGCGCTGGCGGGAGAATGCCGAGGCGCATAATCTAGGCGGTGCCGCACCGCGCGTCGACGGCAGCGGCATAGTGCGCCGCGGGCATCGCCGCGACGGCGAACGCAGTTGCGGCGATCAACGCTGGCGGCGACTTCAGGGTCACGGGTGAGAACGCCTCCGACGGCTGGATCCGGGTGGCGACATTATATCCGGATATCCGGAGACCGCACCCGCGCTCGTCGGCATTTCCCGGCGGCGACCCGGGGAGCCATTGCCGGCCCCCCAGGCGATCAGCCTAGCCGGACCATCGCCCCCTGGCCGAGACGGGCGGCTGTCGTCGGTGCTGTTCGTGGCGGCGATGCTGCTCGGCA
>JACPJY010000312.1 GCA_016187325.1 Rhodospirillales bacterium
GCGCCGTCACCGGCGAGATGGACCTGAGCGTGCTGCCAGCTGGCGTGGTGGTGGCGCGCGGCGAGGCGCTGAGGACGCTCCTGGTCTTCGACAAGAAAAACGCTCTGGGTGCGACGCTCAACAACGCGCCAGCCGTCAACAACCACTTCAAGAGCAAGATTCCGCCGCTGGTGTCGGCGCGTGCGTTTGCCATCCATACCAAAGCGATCGAGAAATATCCGGATCGATTCAAGGTCTTGGAACGCACCTTCAAGCAAGTGTTTGCTGACCCGGAATACAAGACGTCAGTCGAAAAGCTGAAGGGCGTGTGGAAACTCATCGAGTACGGCAATATTGCCGATTGCAAGGAGTACGCGGACGGCATTCTGTCGCTGGGCGAGCGCTACAAGGCGCTGCTCACGGGCAAGTCCGAAACGCCAGAGAAGAAGAAATCATAATCCACGATATCGGTCGCTGCCGACGGGCTTTCCCGTCCGGCGGGCAGGGGAGCCGGGTTGCGGTCGTGGCCAAGCCGATCGCCCCGGTCACCCGCGGGGCCGTATATATTCGATGATTGATCCATGACCGAATCGGCCGCATCGCAACTGCAGGAAAAATGCCCCGTCGGCGGCGAGCTGATCATTCCCGTCGTCGGCCTACTGTTCACCGGCTATTACTTCACCACCATCATCGGCTCGCCGTGGACGGCGCAGGTCAGCGCCTTGTTCGTCGGGAGCTTCCTGGCCGTCCTGTCGCTGATCTTCATCGTCAAGGCAACCACCATGGTGTGGCGGGGCGAGGCCGATTTCGGGGTGCGTGGCGTTTTCAACGACACCGATCTCGAGACCAACCGGCACTGGCTGCTTCTGCTCACGGTCGCCTACATTCTGGTGGTCGAGTGGGGCGGCTTCACCATCACCACCTTCGTGTTCCTGACGGCTGCCATGCTGGTCCTCAACAAGGGCAACCGCCCGGCGTTCATCGCGCTATTGGCGGCAGCATTCGCGCTCGGCGGCTATGCGTTGTTCATATTCGCCTTCGAAGTTAGGTTCCCGGTCGGTCCGTTCGAGCGGCTGATGCGGTGGTTGCTAGCATGAGCCTATCGCTCGACCTGTTCGGCTCGCTGTTTCTGCACGAACTGTCGTTCTGGTGGGTGATTGTGCCGTCGATCCTGCTCGGGTTCGTGGTCGGCGCCATTCCCGGTTTCAGCGCTGCCAACACTATCATCATCCTGCTGCCGTTGACGCTGGCGATGGATGTCGAAGTCGGGTTGGCGTTCATGGTGGCGCTCTACTGCTCGTCGCGCATGGGGGCCGGGATCCCGGCGATCCTGGTCAACATCCCGGGCACCGCCGGCGCGGCAGCGACGCCGCTCGACGGCTATCCGATGACCAAAGCCGGGCGCGGCCAGCAGGCGCTGGCCATATCGTTCGTCGCCTCGACCATCGGGGGTCTCCTGACCACGGTGCTGTCGATCTTCATCATGCCGTGGCTTGCCGAAGTCAGCTACCACATGCATTCGGTCGAGATGATCGTGGTCATGCTGTTCGGGGTTTCACTGATCGCCTCGATCGCCGCCCGGGACACCTTGAAGGGGCTGATCGCCGGCTTCCTGGGCCTGATGATCGGGCTGATCGGCACCGACCATGTATACGCGACGCCGCGCGGCACCTTCGGCCTGCTGGAGCTATACGATGGGGTGCCCTTGATCCCGGCGCTGGTTGGGCTGTTCGCGGTGTCGGAGGCGTTCATGATCATCGAACAGCGATCGATCCTGACGGAGAAGGGCTTGAACATCCTGCGCGGAGCGGGCTGGTCGGCGACGCTGGAAGGCGTGGCCATCGCTCTCAGGCGCTGGTGGCATATTACCTGGACTGGCCTGATCGGGCTGGTGATCGGCGTCATCCCAGGCGCCGGCGCGGCGATCGCGTCGTTCGTCGCCTACCAGCAGTCACGCTCCTTCTCGAAGACCCCGGAGCTATATGGAACCGGCCATCCGGAGGGACTGATCGCGCCTGAATCCGCCAATAACGGCGTCACCGCCGGTACTCTGATACCGATGTTTATCCTCGGCATCCCGGGCGGCGCCACCGCGGCGGTGATGCTGGTGGTGCTGCAGTACCAGGGCGTCAACATCGGTCCGACGCTGTTCGAGCAACGCCCCGAGATCGGTTATGGCGTGTTCATCGTCATGGCGGTGACCTACTTGTTGATGATGGTCACCATCCTGCCGCTGGCGCGATACATGCCGCGGGTGACAATGGCGCGCACGGTATACCTGGCGCCGCTGATCATCTCGTTCACACTGGTCGGCTCGTTCGTGCCGCGTGACTATGTGTTCGACATGTTCCTAGGCTTGCTGTTCGGCGTCATCGGCTACATCGGGCGGCGCACCGGCTATCACGTCGCTGCCATGCTGATCGGGGTTATCCTGGGTCCGATGTTGGAACAATATTTCCTGCGCGCCATGAAGATGGCCGACGGCAACCTGATGGTGCTGTTCTCATCGAACATCGGCAACGCGCTGTGGGTGGCGCTGATCGTTTCAGTGGCGTTACCGTTCGTGCTCGAATACAAACGCAACCGCCGGAGCGCCGCGGGCACCGCATGACCCGCCGCGCACCGGTATTGAGGGAATCGTGATCATGGCGAAAAATCAAGACACACCGCTGGCCCGCAACATAAGACGGATCGGGCACCTGAACATTCCAGGCGGCGGCCAGGTGGTGGTGGACGGCCGCTACGCCTACATCGGGCACATGAAGCCGCCGCACGGCACCACCATCATCGACATCTCGAATGCAAAGAAGCCGAAGGTCATTTCTACGATCGCCCTCGCGGACGATTATTCGCACACCCACAAGGTGCGGGTGGTCGGAGACCTGATGTACACCAACGTCGAGCAGAACAACCGCCACTTCCTGAGGCTCGGCGACCAGCTCCCCGACATCCGCAGGAAGCTTGGGAAGAAGTTGGGGCGGGGGCCGACCGACGCGGAGGCGGCGGCGTCGCTCGGGGTATCCGCCGACGACGTGGCGGAGCTCGACGCGGCCCGGGAACGCGGCTACGAGGACGGCGGCTTCCGAATCTACGACATTTCCGACAGGGCGAAGCCGAAGCTGATCCACCACCAGAAGACGTTCGGCTTCGGGGTCCACCGTTTCGACGTTGACGAGCGCTACGCCTACATCTCGACCGAGATGCAAGGCTACGTCGGCAACATCCTGGTCATCTACGACATGACGAACCCGGCGAAGCCGCGCGAGGTGTCGCGCTGGTGGATGCCGGGCCAGCACGTTGCCGGTGGCGAGAAGCCGACGTGGAAGGGCTACCGCAACCGGCTGCACCATGCGCTCCGGGTTGGCAATGAGCTGTGGGCGGCGGTGTGGCACGCCGGGTTCCGGGTGATTGACGTCTCCGACATCACGAAGCCGAAGACCATCGCGTCACACGACTATCACCCACCGTTCCCGGAGCCAACGCACACCATTCTGCCGTTCCTGAAACCGATCGGTGGGCGGCGCATCGCCATGGTGGCTGATGAGGAGCATGCCCACACCCCGGGCAGGCTGCATGGATTCCTGTGGGTGTTCGACGTCACCGATCTGAACAATATCCAGGCGTTGTCTGCCTTCGATGTCAGCGAATTGGATTCACCCTGGAGCCGCGCTCCTGGCCGTTTCGGGGCGCACCAGTTCCGGGAGAAACTGGACTCGACGCTCGTCCACATGACGTGGTTTGCGGGCGGGCTCCGGATCATTGACATCGCCGACCCGTTCAAGCCGAAGGAGATCGCGCACTACATCCCCGAGCCGATCAACGGTGAGCCGAGCCCGCAGTCGAACGACGTCGACGTCGATGGGGACGGACTGATCTATGTCCTCGACCGCAACGCCGGCTTCGACATCCTTGAGATGACCGGGTCGTAGGCGCCCGGCGCCCGGGAAACCTGGGGCGGGCAGGGTACCGTTTGCGGCTCGCGAGCACGGCTGGTAATATACCCGTTTAGTCGACGATTCGTTTGGAGACGCCGCCATGGCTGTCGATCCCGCTTCCGCCGCCGCCAGCAACCTGACCCAGGCGCTGGCCCAATTGCGCCGCACGTTGCTGCAGGAGCGCGTCGCCCTGCAGCTCGTCGAGCAGGCGACCGAGGCGCAAAAGGCCGCCAACGCAGCCAACGTCACCGTCGGCCGCGGCAAGGTGCTCGACATCGAGGCGTGATCCGGCCCGTTATCCACAGATGAGGGAAATCTTGTGGAAAAGTTGAGCCAGACCCACAACATTTAGTGACTTCGCTGTTGGCGTGTGGAATCCTCCACCCATGAGCCGCGCCGATTTTGTACACCTCCGCGTTCATACCGCGTACTCGCTGTCTGAAGGCGCGTTGCCGGTCGACGAGCTGGTCAAGCTGTGCCGGGTCAAGGAAATGCCGGCGGCAGCGATCACCGATACCAATAACCTATTCGGTACGCTTGAGTTCTCCGCCGCCGCCGCCAAGGCTGGGGTGCAGCCGATTATCGGCTGCCAGTTGAACATCGCCCGAGAGCGTATCGGCGGTGACGGCGCCGGCAACGGCGGCTCCCACGGGGGCATCTCTCAGAGCCCCCCCGCCGACCCGCTGGTGCTGCTGGTGCAAGACGAAACCGGCTATAGCAACCTCCTGAAGCTGATTCGCAAGGCTTACCTCGACGATGGCGCAGCCTCCGACCCGATGGTGTCTTTGGATGCGCTGATCGAGCACGGGGCCGGCCTGATCACCCTGACCGGCGGTCCCAATGGGCCGCTCGGCCGGCTGTTGCGCAACGGCCAGCGCGATGCGGCGCTCGCGGTGCTGGACAAGCTTGAACGCGCCTTTCCCGGGCGGCTCTACGTCGAATTGCTGCGTCACGGGCTGCCGGAGGAGCGGGAGACCGAGGCAGCGTTCCTCGACATCGCCTATCAACGCAACCTGCCGCTAGTGGCGACAAACGAGGCGTTTTTCTCCGAACCTACGATGTACGAAGCGCACGACGCGCTGATCTGCATCGCCGAGGGTGTCCACGTATCGGACAGCGACCGCCGGCGGCTGACCCCGGAACACAGCTTCAAGTCGGCGAGCGAGATGCGGGCGCTGTTCGCGGACCTGCCGGAGGCGATGGACAACACCCTGGTGATCGCCCGGCGCTGCGCGTTCATGGTCGAGCCCAGGGATCCGATCCTGCCCCCCTACGACTGCGGTGCTGGCCGCACCGAGGAACAGGAACTGCGCGAACAAGCCCAGGCCGGCCTGGAAAAGCGCCTGGAAACGCGGGTGTACCGTCCGGGAATGTCCGACGACGAACGCCGCCAGGTGGCCGACCCCTATCACAAGCGCCTCGACTACGAGCTCAAGGTGATCGTCGACATGGGCTATCCCGGCTACTTCCTGATTGTTGCCGACTTCATCCGCTGGGCGAAGGAGCACGGCATCCCGGTCGGGCCGGGCCGCGGCTCGGGTGCCGGCTCGGTGGTCGCCTGGGCGCTGACCATCACCGACCTGGATCCCTTGCGTTTCGGGTTGCTGTTCGAGCGCTTCCTCAACCCCGAACGCATATCGATGCCGGACTTCGACATCGACTTCTGTCAGAACCGCCGCGACGAGGTCATCCGCTACGTTCAGGAAAAATACGGCCGCGACCACGTCGCCCAGATCATCACCTTCGGCAAGCTACAGGCGCGCGCCGTGCTGCGCGACGTCGGCCGGGTGCTGGAGATGCCCTACGGCTACGTCGACAAGATATGCAAGCTGGTGCCATTCAACCCGGCCAACCCACCGACGCTCGACGACGCGCTGAAGGCTGAGCCGCAGTTGCGCAAGATGGCGGCCGACGACCCGGTGGTGGAAAAGCTGATCAACATCGCCCGCCGCCTGGAAGGACTGTACCGGCACGCCTCAACCCACGCCGCCGGCGTGGTCATCGGTGACCGGCCGTTGGAGGAGTTGATCCCGCTCTACCGCGATCCGCGCTCCAACATGCCGGTCACCGGGTTCAACATGAAGTACGTGGAGTACGCGGGGCTCGTGAAGTTCGACTTCCTCGGCCTCAAGACCCTGACCGTGCTGGCCGAGGCCGAGCGCCTGATACGCGCCACCGGGGCAGACGTTTCGGCCGCCGACCTGCCACTCGACGACAGGCGAACCTACGAAATGATCGGCTGCGGCGAGACGACCGGGGTGTTCCAGCTTGAATCCGCGGGTATGCGAGACATTCTGAAAAAGCTCCGGCCCGACACCTTCGAAGACATCATCGCCGTGGTCGCCCTCTACCGGCCGGGGCCGATGGACAACATCCCGAGCTACATCCGGCGCAAACACGGCGACGAGACGCCAGACTACCTGTATCCAACCTTGGAAGGGATTTTGAAGGAAACCTTCGGAATCATCATCTACCAGGAACAAGTAATGCAGATCGCCCAAGAGCTCAGCGGCTACTCGCTGGGCCACGCTGACATCCTCAGGCGCGCCATGGGCAAGAAGATCCGCGCCGCCATGGCCGAGGAGCGCCAAGCGTTCGTCGAGGGTGCCAAGACCAAGGGCGTGCTGGAAAGCAAGGCCAGCGACATCTTCGACTTGGTCAACAAGTTTGCCGGCTATGGATTCAACAAATCGCATGCTGCGGCCTACGCGCTGGTCGCCTATCAGACCGCCTACATGAAGGCCAACCATCCAGTCGAGTTCATGGCCGCGTCGATGACGTTGGATATGGGGAATACCGACAAGCTCGGCGTTTTCCGCCAGGAACTCAGCCATATGCACATCCCGCTGCTGCCGCCGGACGTAAATGCCTCGGATGCCACATTCGCCGTCGAGCGCGAGGGCACCGGCGGCGCAGCCATACGTTACGCATTGGCGGCGGTGAAGAACGTCGGCGAGGCGGCGATGCAGCGGGTAGTCGGGGAGCGCCAGGCCGACGGCCCCTACAAGAACCTGTTCGACTTCGCCGGGCGGCTCGACAACCACGTCATCAACAAGCGCCAGATGGAGAGCTTGGCGCGCGCCGGCGCCTTCGATGGCCTGAATCCCAACCGGCGGCAGGTGTTCGACGGAATCGAGACATTGTTGAAATTCGCGAGCGTCGCCCACGAAGAGCGGACGAGTGGCCAGATGGGACTGTTCGGCGGCACTGGGGGTGGCCCGGACGGCGTTGCGATTGACAAGCCGGCCTTGCCGGCGGCCGAGGACTGGCCACCGATGGAGCGGCTGCGCCAGGAATTCGATGCCATCGGATTTTATTTGTCGGCACATCCGCTCGACGCGTACGCCACCGCCCTGCGCAGATTGAAGGCGAAGCCGTCATCCGACATCATCGCCTCCGGGCGGCCAGGGTCGGTGTGGATGGCGGGAACGCTCATCGGCATCAAAGAGCGCACCTCGGCCAGGGGCAACCGTTATGCGTTTCTGCAGTTCTCCGATAGCGCCGGCGTCTTCGAGGCGACGTGCTTCGCGGAGACGCTCAACGAGCACCGCGCCGTTCTTGAGGTCGGCAACTCGTTCCTGATCCGCGCTACCGCCCAATTCGAGGGCGAGACGGCGCGCTTCACCGTGCAGGACCTGGAGCCGCTGGAGCGGGCCGCCGCCAAAGCCGCCGGGGGCTTCGCGGTGGTGGTCGACTCGCTGGCACCACTGGCGGCGCTGAAGGACGTGCTCGCCGGGCAGCGCCGGGGGCGCGGGCAGGTGCGGGTGATCTCCAGGCTCGGCGAGGGCAGCGAGGTCGAGATCGAGTTGCCCGGCGGCTACGCGGTATCGCCCCAGGTGTTGCGAGCGGTGCGCGCCATTCCCGGCATCGTCGAAGCGCGGGAAATCTAGGCGCCGGATTGGGCGCTCCGGCACCATCCCGTCAACAGCTGCGACCACTCCTGAACATCCCGAAAGGCGGCCATAAAATGCCGCTGGACAACCTTCGCGACGCCGCCGGGGCGCAAGGCTAGCATCACGCTGGGTCGCCCCCGGCTTTGGCCTTGCAATCGCCGGCTTTCCGGGCTATCTAACGGCCCGATTTCACACGCGGGCGTGCGGCGCCGGGCGCAAATTCGCCAGGAGGCCGTTCCGGTGTCCGGCCTCGGTTTTTGGGTGTCCGGGCGGGGCCCGCGGAGGACCAACCGGAAAAGGATAGAGACCATGGCGCTCCCCGCCTTCAGCATGCGCCAGCTATTGGAAGCTGGCGTTCATTTCGGACACAACACCCGTCGCTGGAACCCGAAAATGGCCCCCTATCTGTTTGGGGTCCGCAACGGCATTCACATAATCGATTTGCAACAGACCGTGCCGCTGATTCACCAGGCTATGATGGCCGTACGCCAGGTCGTCGCTGCCGGCGGCCGGGTACTGTTCGTCGGCACCAAGCGCCAAGCCAGCGACAAAGTAGCGGAGGCCGGTAAGCGTTGCGGCCAGTACTACGTGAACCACCGCTGGCTCGGCGGCATGCTCACTAACTGGCGGACGATCTCGAACTCGATCAAGCGTCTGCGCGACCTTGATGAGCGACTGGCTGGCGAGACCGTCGGCCTGACCAAAAAGGAACTGTTGGGGCTGGAGCGCGAGCGCAGCAAGCTCGAGCGCGCCCTGGGCGGTATCAAGGAGATGGGCGGGCTTCCCGACATCCTGATCGTCATCGACACCAACAAGGAGGGGATCGCCGTCGCGGAGGCCAACAAGCTCGGCATCCCTGTGGTCGGTATCA
Source organism: Rhodospirillales bacterium (assembly GCA_016187325.1). Classification (GTDB taxonomy): domain Bacteria; phylum Pseudomonadota; class Alphaproteobacteria; order Rhodospirillales; family Casp-alpha2; genus JACPJY01. The sequence goes on from JACPJY010000312.1 coordinate 8,679, forward strand.
TCGATTCCAACAGCGAGCCCGAGGGCATCAACTATCCGATCCCGGGCAACGACGACGCCATCCGCGCCATAGATCTCTATTGCGACCTGATGGTCGGCGCCGTGCTTGACGGCATCCAGCAGGAAATCACCAGCGCTGGCGGCGACCTCGGCGAATCGCCGGAAGGGCCGACCGAGATGCTGCCGAAGC
>JACPJY010000313.1 GCA_016187325.1 Rhodospirillales bacterium
GGAGGTGACGGCGGCAATGATTACGTCGGCGCCGGCGATCAGGTCGGCCATGTCCTTGGCCATGGCGACGCCCTTCATCGCCGGCCGCGGCCGGGTGTCGAAGGCGGCGATCTTCGGGATGCCGGCGGCGAGCAGGCCGTCGGAAAGCGCGGCCGCCGCCTCGCCGAAGCCGATGAAGCCGAGCCTAGGATGGGTCATTGGGGATGATTCATTGCGCGGCGCCAGCGCGGGCTTCCGGAACGACGGCGGGGATGGCGCGCACGTCCGTGACCGTTTCCAGTCGCCACAGCGTCCCGAGCAGCGCCTTCGCCGGCGCCTTGCCCAAAATCGGCTCCACCAGCTCCAGGAACTTCTCCTCCAGCTCGGCGTCGGTGAGCGGATTGTCCGGATCGCCCTTGCGGGTCGACGCGTAGTGCTGGAAGCGCTCGCCGCTCACCGTCTCGATCTCGATCCTGGCGGCGCGGCGCTTCGGGAACTCGGCGTCGATTTTCGGGTCGAGGACGACCTCGACCTTGGCGATCAGCTCGCGCAGCTTCGGGTCCTTGAGGCGGTCTTTGCGGAAGGCGTCGGTGCGCACGCTGCCGGTCATCAGCGCCACGGCAGCGCAATAGGGCAGGCTGAACTTGGCCTCGAACACCGTCTTCGGGTTCGGGTTACCGACGATCTCGACGGCCTTGGCAAACGTGCCGCAGCGGATGCGCTTGATCTGCTCCGGCTTGAGTGCGTGCTTGTTGCGTAGTGCGAGCACCCCGTCGACGGCGGCGTGGGCGTGGCCACAGGCGGCGTGGTTCTTGAACGTCATCCGCTCGATGGTGAACGACTTGCCCAGGTCGTCGACAGCGGCCTGCCAATCGACATCCTTACTCATGGCGGCGCCGAAGCCGCGCGGGCCTTCCAATATGTCCACGGCGCCGGTGACGCCTTTTTCCGCCGCCAAAGCGAGCATGACGCCGACCTCGGCGGCGTGCGCCGCGTGCATCGGCTTCGCCATGGCGTCGCTGAGGAATGTTTGTTGCAGGCCGGCGGCCATGGTGCCGGCGTTGGCCATGGCGTGGAGCGTGCGCTGGCCGTCGAGGCCGAGGGCGGCCGACGCCCCGACCGCGGCGCCGAGGGTGCCGACGGTGCCGGTGGTGTGCCAGAACTCATAATGCGCCGGGTTGACGGCGAGGCCGATGCGGTTGGAGACCTCGTAGCCGGCGACGATCGCGGCGAGCAGCGCCTTGCCGTCGCGCTTGCGCGCCTGCGCCGCGGCGAGCGCCGCCGAGATCACCGGCGCGCCGGGGTGGTAGAGGGCGTCGCGGAAGATGTCGTCGAACTCGATGGTGTGGGCGGCGGCGCCGTTGATCAGCGCCGCGGTGCGGGCGTCGGTCGAGCGGCCCGACGGATACAGCAGCGCGCCGCCGCGGCCGATGGTATCGGCCAGCGCCTCGATCAGCAGCGTCGCCGGCGGCTGCAGGCCGCCCGGCAGCATGGCGGCGAACCAGTCGACGACGGCGCGCTTGGCGGCGTGGGCGACGGAATCGGAGAGCCCGGCCGTGGCCAAACCGGCGGCGTAGTCGGCGAAGCGCTTGAGGATCATCGTCGTCTCCCTGTTGTCCGCTCAAGGCTACACGGTCTCGCGGGCGAAGGCACCTGATCCCGATCAACGCCGAAAAAATCCAGGCGGGCCGAGGCCTCGGGGGCGGAAAAGCGTATACAATCCGCCGCCGCGCGGTCAATAATGGCGGCGGAACGGAGGAGCGATGACGACCAGGGACACCCAGGTATTGGTGGTCGGCGCCGGCAACGCGGCGCTGTCGGCGGCGCTCGCCGCCGCCGAGCAGGGCGCGCGTGTGCTGGTGCTGGAACGGGCGCCCTTCGACGAGCGCGGCGGCAACAGCCGCTTCACCGCCGGCGCCATCCGCTTCGCCCACAACGGGCTGCAGGACCTGCTCACCCTCATGCCGGACCTCTCGGACGAGGAGAAGTCGAACACCGACTTCGGCACCTACACCCGCGACGACTACTTCGACGACATGGGCCGCGTCACGCGCTTTCGCGCCGACCCGGACCTGGTCGAGACGCTGATCGACAATTCCCTCGACACCCTGCAGTGGATGAAGCGCAAGGGCGTGCGCTTCCAGCCGTCCTACGGCCGCCAGGCGTTCAAGGTCGACGGGCGCTTCCGATTTTGGGGCGGCCTGTGCCTGGAGACCTGGGGCGGCGGGCCGGGCTTGGTCGACATGCTGTCGGCGGCGGCGGAGAAGGCCGACGTCGAGATCCTCTACGACACC
>JACPJY010000011.1 GCA_016187325.1 Rhodospirillales bacterium
TCGAGGAGCAGCTTGGCAAGCTCGGCCTCCATGCTTTCCTCGAGCTTGTCCATACCGACACCGGGCTGTGGGCTGGCGTAGAGGACGAAGCGGCTGGGACCCAGGTCGTCGGCGCCATACGAGCTGCCCGCCGAGACCGCAATCTTGCGGTCCACCACCAGCGAGCGGTAAAGCCGGCCGGAGGCGCCGCCGAGGATGTTGGACAGCACCTCCAGCGGATAGGCGTGCCGGGTGTCGCCCACCTTCAGGCTCGGCGCCAGGAAGGTGCGGCTCCACGACGGCTGGCGCACCCGCTCGTCCTTGTAGGCGACCCGCCGCGCCGCCCGCTGCGGTGGCTCGCTCGGCCGCTCGCGCGCGATGGCGGGGGCCGCCGGGATGGCGCCGTAGTATTTCTCCGCCAGCGGCTTCAGCTTCGCCGCCGTGATGTCACCGGCGACCACCAGGACGGCGTTGTTGGGCGCATACCAGCGCTTGTAAAACCTGAGCACGGCCTCGCGATTTAGCGCCCGGATCTCGTGCTCCCAGCCGATCACCGGACGGCGGTAGGGATAATTGAGGAACAGCGCCGCGTTGACCTGCTCCTCCAGCACGGCGCCCGGGTTGTTGTCGGTGCGGCTCCGGCGCTCCTCGAGCACCACCTGCTTCTCCGTCTCGACCGCGGCGTCGCTAAGCACCAGGTTGGTCATGCGGTCGGCTTCCATCTCCATGATCATCTCCAGCCGGTCGACGGCGATGGTCTGGTGATAGGCGGTGTAGTCGGTCGAGGTGAAGGCGTTCTCGCGACCGCCGTTGCGCGCCAGGATCTTGGAGAATTCCCCCGGCGCACGCTTGTGCGTGCCCTTGAACATCAGGTGCTCGAGGAAATGCGCGATGCCGGATTCGCCCTGTCCTTCGTCGGCCGAGCCGACCTTGTACCACACCATGTGCGTGACCACGGGCACCCGGTGGTTGGGGACCACCACCACCATCATGCCGTTGGCGAGCGCGAACGTCTCCGGGTTGAACACTCCGGCCCCGGCCCCGTCGGCGAACACGGGAAACAGCCCTACCAATGCCAGCATAAAAAATGCCCGTCTTAAGCGCGGGCACCGCCGGAGGGATTGTCGTCGGGTCATCGGCACGGTGGGGTCCTTGGGAGTCGCCATCGGATAAGGACGACAGGGTATCGGGCGATTGAGACAAAAAAAAGGCTACGTCGGCGGCCCTTGGGCGTTGGCGGCCGTGGGGCGGTTCCGGCCTAGAAGTCCAGGATGCCCTTGCGGGCGCGTTTGCGGACGATCTGCGGCGTCTCGCCGTCGGTGATCGGCTTGCCGAGCGCCTGGTTCTCCTGGATGCGCTTCTGCTCCTTCTCGGCGTCGACGACCGTACCCTGGTCGGGCTTCTCGTCGACCCAGAAGATCAGCTTGTCGACGAACGCTTGGTCCTGGCGGCTGAGCACCGAGGTCTCCTGGTCGACGATGGCGCGGATGCCGTGGTCGACATTGGCGGCGCCGGTGTGGCTCAGCAGCGCCGCCAGCCCCGGGCTACCGCCGACCGCCGCCGGTGCCCGCGGCGGCCTGGTGTTCTTGCCGACGATGGCGGTGGCGGCGATGTCCTTCGCCGACAGGTCCTGCAGGTTCTTCTCGCCGGGCGTCGGCGGGCGGAGCGAGTATTCGGGAGGCAGGCTCAACGGCGGCCGCGAATAGACCGCGAACTCGTCGGGCCCGCTCTTCTCGCCGCCGAACGTCTTGCGAATCGATTCGCAGCCGGAAAGCAGCGCCACGGCGCAAAGGACGCACAATACCATCGCCGTCCTGTCGATCGAGCTCGTCGAGCGGCTGCGGCCGGAACTGGTGCGGGAACTGCTGCGTCTCATGCCAGGCCCCTATTTTAAGGCTTTTTTTCCCTTGTAAACAAGGATTCCAGCAAAATTATGGCGGCGCCGACGGTGATGCCGCTGTCGGCGACGTTGAACGCCGGCCAATGCCAGCCGAAGGCGTGGAAGTCAAGGAAATCGGCGACCGCCCCGAACCGCAGCCGGTCGATGAGGTTGCCGACGGCGCCGCCGATCACCAGCCCGAGGCCCCAGCCGAGCCACCGGCTCTCGGCCCGCCACAGCCACATCATCAGCGCCGCGGTGACGGTCACCACCACCAGCGGCAGCAGCCAGACGTTGAGCGGCGAATCGGAGTTGAACAGCCCGAAGCTGACGCCGCGATTCCAGCCCATCACCAGGTTGAAGAACGGCGTCACCTCGATCACCCGCGGCGGCCGCATGACGACGGCGAGAATCCACCACTTGCTCGCCTGGTCGAGGACGACCACCGCCGCGGCCAGCGCCAGGCCCTTCAGCGCAATCGGCGACGGCCGGAAGCGGGAGGCCCGATCGCGGTCACCGTCGCGGGGGGTCATCGACGCGCTCAGCCGGCGGCCGGCCGGTGGCGGACGGCGTCGGCGCAGCGGCCACAGGTGCCTGGGTATTCGGGATCGTCGCCTACCTCGGGCAGCACCCGCCAGCAGCGCGCGCACTTGGCGCCCGCCGCCTTCGCCGGTTGGACAGCGACACCGGCCACCTCGGCGAGCCGGAACGCGCCTGCCGGCGGCGGCGCGTCCGAAAACGTGACGGCCGAGGTGATGAACAGCTCGGCCGCGTCGAGCCCGTCGAACAGCTTTTGATGCTGGCGGTCGGTGTGCACCACCGGCGCCGCCTCCAGCGACGAGCCGATGCGCTTGGCGGCCCGTTCGATCTCGAGCGCGCCGGTGACCACCCGGCGCACGTCGCGCAGCGTCTTCCACTTGGCGCCGAGCGCGTCGTCGCGCCACGCGGCCGGCACGATTGGGAACTGGCGCAGATGCACGCTCGCTTCCGCCTTGCCGTCCCTTGGGAGATGGGTTGGATGGCGGGCCAGCCACGCCTCCTCGGCGGTGAAGCAGACGAACGGCGCCAGCCACGCGGTCAGGCAATCGAACAGGTGATCGAGCACCGTACGCGCGGCGCGGCGGCGCGGCGAATCCGGCCGGTCGCAGTAGAGCGAGTCCTTGCGCACGTCGAAATAAAACGCCGACAGGTCGACGGCGCAGAAGTTGTGCAGCTCGGCGAAAAAGGGATGGAACTGATAGTCATCGCAGGCCTGCCGCAGCAGGCGATCGAGCTCGGAAAGCCGGTGCAGCACCCAGCGTTCGAGCTCCGGCATCTCGGCCGGCCGCACGCGCTCGGAGGCCTGGAAGCCGTTGAGGTTGCCGAGCAGGTAGCGGAGCGTGTTCCGGAGCCGGCGGTAGATGTCGGTCTGGCTTTTCAGGATCTCGGGGCCGATGCGCAGATCCTCGGAATAGTCCGAGCCGACCACCCATAGCCTTAGAATGTCGGCGCCGTGGGTAGCGATCACCTCCTGCGGCGACACCACGTTGCCGAGCGACTTCGACATCTTCTGGCCGTCCTCGGCCATCACGAAGCCGTGGGTGAGGACAGCTTGGTAGGGCGCGCGGCCGCGGGTGCCGCACGACTCCAGCAACGACGAGTGGAACCAGCCGCGATGCTGGTCCGAGCCCTCGAGATAGAGCGACGCCGGCCACGCGAGGTCCCGGCGCGGCTCCAAGACGAACGCATGGGTGGCGCCCGACTCGAACCACACGTCGAGGATGTCGGTGACCTTTTCGTAGTCTCCCGGATCGTGGTCGTTGCCGAGGAAGAGCGAGGAGTCCGACGTGAACCAGGTGTCGGCGCCTTCGCGCGCGACCGCGTCGGCGACCCGGTCGAGCACAGCCTGGTCGCGCAACGGCTCGCCGGTCTTTAAGTCGACGAACACGGCGATCGGCACCCCCCAGGCGCGCTGGCGAGAGATCACCCAGTCCGGGCGGTTCTCGATCATGCCGTTGATGCGGGCCTCGCCCTGGCGCGGCACCCAGCGGGTCGCTTTGATCGCCGCGATCGCGCGCGCCCTCAGCGTGTCGCCCCGCTTGGCCTTCCCGGACGCGTCCCGGATGTCCTTGTCCATGGCGATGAACCATTGCGGCGTGTTGCGGAAGATGACCGGCTTCTTCGAGCGCCAGGAGTGCGGGTACTGGTGCGTCAATCGGGCGCGCGCCATCAACGCGCCCGCCTTTTTCAACGCCCCGATGACCGCCTCGTTGGCGTCGCCCTTCTTGCCCTTGTCGGTGATGACGCGCTTGCCCGTGAACCCCGGCGCTTCGTCGGTGAAGAAGCCGTCGCCGTCGACCGTGTAGGGGATGGCCGGGTCGATGCCCGATTTTTCGAGCCACGCCTTGTTGGCGGTCCAGATCTCGAAATCCTCGCGGCCGTGGCCCGGCGCGGTGTGGACGAACCCCGAGCCCGTATCGTCGGCGACGTGCTCGCCCGGGAACATCGGCACGTCGAACGCGTAGCCGGGCATCACCTCGCGAAGCGGGTGCGTGCAGGTGACGATGGTCTTCGGGTCGACGTCGCCGAGGCGCTTGTGACCGATGACGCGGGCGTTCTCGAACACCGCACCGGCGAGCGCGTCCGCCACGATCAAGGTTTCGCCCGCCTTCGTCCAATTGCCTTCGGGTGCGTCGGTCACTTCGTAAAGGCCGTATTTGATCTTCGGCGAATAGCAGATCGCCCGGTTGCCCGGCAGCGTCCACGGCGTCGTCGTCCAGATGACGACACAGGCATTTTGAAGGTTGCCTAATTCAAGAGCCGTCCCATGCCCAGCGACGTGATTGATGCCGAACTTCACCCACACCTGGTCGGAGACGAAGTCGTCATATTCGACCTCGGCCTCGGCCAGCGCCGTCTTCTCGACCACCGACCACATCACCGGCTTCGAGCCGCGATAGAGCAGCCCGTTGATCACGAACTTACCGAGCTCGCGCACAATCTCGGCCTCGGCGTCGAAGCTCATGGTCGTGTAAGGCTTGTCCCAGTCGCCGACGACGCCGAGGCGCATGAACTCGTCTCCCTGCACCTTGATCCAATGGTCGGCGAACTCGCGGCATTCCCGGCGAAACTTGACGATCGGCACGCTGTCCTTGTCCTTGCCAGCGTCGCGGTATTTCTCCTCGATCTTCCATTCGATCGGCAGCCCGTGGCAGTCCCAGCCGGGCACGTAGTTGGCGTTCTTGCCCAGCATCTGCTGACAGCGGTTGATGACATCCTTGAGAATCTTGTTGAGCGCGTGGCCGATGTGCAAATGCCCATTGGCGTAGGGTGGGCCGTCGTGGAGGATGAACTTGTCCTTGCCCTTGGCCTGCTCGCGCAGAAGCCGGTAGAGGGAGATGTCGCGCCAGCGCTCGAGGATCTTCGGCTCCAGCGTCGGCAGCCCCGCTTTCAACGGGAAATCCGTGCGCGGCAGCTGAACCGTGTCTCGGTAGTCCTTGCTCATCTAAGCCGCCGCCAGAATCCGTCGCGCACGTTCGCTGTCGTCGGCGATTTGTGCCTTCAGTTCCGCCATGCCGTCAAACTTCTTTTCCGGGCGCAGGTAGTCGACCAGCCGCACCCTCAGCCGCCGGCCGTAGAGGTCGCCCTCGAAGTCGAAAAGGTAGACCTCGAGCAGCACGTCGTTGGTCGGGAACATCGGCCGATGGCCGATGTTGGCGACGCCGTCCATCCACGCCGCCTCTGACCCGGCGTCGGCGGCGGCGCGCACCGCGTAGACGCCGTTGGCCGGGCGCATGTACTGGCCGAGCCGGACGTTGGCGGTGGGGAAGCCGATGGTGCGGCCGCGTCGGTCGCCCTTGACCACCCGGCCCTCGAGCTCGAACGGGCGGCCGAGGATGCGGGCGGCGCCCCGAGGGTCGGCGGCGACGAGCCGCTCGCGTACGCGGGTCGACGAGTAAGCCTCGCCGCCCGGGTCGGTGACGGCGTTGACGGCGGTGAATCCGAAGCCGAGGCGCTTGCCCATCGCCAGCAGCATCTCGCAGTTGCCCCGGCGCTTGTGGCCGAACACGAAATCGTACCCCGACACCACGTGAACGTGACTGGCGCCGAGCCCCTTGGCTAGCACGTCGGTAACGAAGGTTTCCGCCGGTAGCCGGCAGAACGGCTTATCGAAGCGTTGCACGACGAGAACGTCGACGCCGAGCCCGGCGATCTCGCGCGCCTTGGCGTGCAGCGGCGTCAGCCGGAACGGCGGACCGTCGGGATCGAACAGGCGCCTGGGGTGCGGCTCGAAGGTCAGTACCGCCCACGGCCGGCCGGCGTCCTTGGCGATCACGCCGGCCTCGTTGATCACCGCCCGGTGGCCGGGATGCACGCCGTCGAAATTGCCGACCGCCACGGCGGCGCCGCGCACCGCCGCCGGCAAGGCGTCGAAATGCCTGAAAATCCGCATCGCGGGAAGGTGTCAGCGGCCCCCCGCCGGGTCAAGGGGAAACCCCCCGCCCGCCTGGGGTTTCAGGGGCTTGGCGGAGGTTCCGGAAGGGCCGCCCGGTCAGGCCGCTGTGGCGGTTCGGGTCCGCTTGGCCTTGGCCGCTTTGGACGGCACCAGGACGGTCGCGCGGCCCTCGAGCACCACCTTGCCGCCGACGGTGCAAATGGTATCCATCTCGATGATGTTCTTGCCGGGGATCAGCTTGGTGACGGTGCAGCCGGCCATCACCGTATCGCCGACCTTGACCGGCACCTTGAAGCGCAAGTCCTGGCCGAGATAGACGCAACCGGGACCGGGCAGCTTGGTGCCGATGACGGTGGAAATGAAACTGGCGGTCAGCATGCCGTGGGCGACCTGACCCTCGAACATGGTCTCGCTGGCGAATTCGTGGTTCAGGTGGACGGGGTTGGTGTCGCCGGAGATGCCGGCGAAGGTGATGACGTCGGCGTCGGTGATGGTCTTGGCGTAGACGTCCGACATGCCTTCGCTGAGTTCCTCGAAATAGTAGCCGTGAAGCTTCTCGTTGCGCGCCGACACGTCGCCCATCAGCTTCTTGATCATGATTACTCCTCGTTTTTTTGCGCCGCAAAAACGGCTTATTGCAGCGCAATATAGCGGAAAACCAGGGATTCCGGCAAGGCCGCCCCTGGCGGGCAAGCGGCCTGGCTCGCGGCGCCGGGTCGGCCGCCGCCACGGCCCGCCCCGCCGTCGCGGCAACCGTCGCGGCCGGCCGCGGTTTCGCCCCGGGCTCCCGCGCCGTGGCAAGGACGGCCGGCAATGCCTTGAAACGCGCGACTTTTTATTTCGGCCAACCCTTGCTATGGGTGGCCATGACGACGCCCGAACCCGACCCCAGCCGGCCTTCCACCGCCGCCATTCTCGGCCCGCTGCTGGCGTTGATGCTGGCGCTCGCCGGCGGGCCTGCGACGGCGGCCGAGCCGGCGACCGCGACCGCATCGGCGCCGGAATTGCAGCTGCCGATTCGCTGTCGGCCCGGTCACGACTGCTGGCTGGTCAATCTGGTCGACCTCGATCCTGGGCCGGGGGTGCGCGATTACGCCTGCGGCAAAAACAGCTACGACGGCCACAAGGGCACCGACATCGCGGTGCGCGACATGAAGGCGGTCGCCGCCGGCGTCGACGTGGTCGCCGCGGCGCCGGGATCGGTGCGCGGCATCCGCGACGGCATGGACGACGTCGACGTGTCGCTGGCCGGCAAGGAATCGGTCAAGGGCCGCCAGTGCGGCAACGGCGTCGTCATCGATCACGGCGGCGGTTGGGAGACCCAGTACTGCCACATGAAGAAGGGCAGCGTCGTCGTCCGTCAGGGCGACAAGGTCGCCGCCGGCGGCAAGCTCGGCCTGGTCGGCCATTCCGGCGAGGCGGAGTTCCCGCACCTGCATCTGTCGGTGCGCCGGGACGGCCAGGTCGTCGATCCGTTCGTCGGCACCGGGCGCAGGGAGAATTGCGGCCTCGGCCCGAAACCGATGTGGCGCCAGGACGCGCTCAACCAACTCACGGGCGCGATGACGGCGATATTCCACGTCGGCTTCCACGACGCCAAGCCGGAAGCGCGCGACGCGCGCAACGGCGTCATCGTCTCCGGCGCGCTCGCCCGCACCGCTGAGGCGCTGGTGCTGTGGGCGGACATGTACTGGCCCGAGGCCGGCGACGAGATGCGCTTCCGTATCATCGCTCCCGACGGCCGGCCGCTGATTGAGAAAGCGGCCATGATTGAGAAGACCCAGGCCCGCCGCTTCGCCTTCATCGGCAAAAAGCGCACGACCGCCGAATGGCCGGCCGGCGCCTACATGGGCGAAGTGATGCTCATCCGTGACGCCGGCAAGCCCGGCGAGCGCACCTTCAAGGTCCAGGCTTCCGTCACCGTGCGTTGATACCGGCGGCCGCCGCCGGTCATTTCGAGAGCTTGCGCTTGGCGACCAGCTTGGGGGCGGCCCTCAAGCCCCGTCGCGTCGCCGGCCGCGCCTTGGCGTCGGCCTTCGTCGGCGGCCGCTTCGCCGATTTGCCCGCCTGCGTGCCGGCGTTTGCCTCGTCGCCACCGGTGGCGCCGGCACCGCCGATCAGGTCGTTCTCGGGGAACAGCCTCAGCCCCTTGCCCTTAACGTGACTGCGGGCGCGCGCTCGCGACTCGATCAGCCTGAGCGTCCTCGCCACCGTCGGGTGGCGGTCCGGGCGCTTGGGCGACTTGGCGCGATGCACCCGGGCGACGGCGCGGATGGTGCGCATGATGGCCGGATAGCGGTGCTGGCGCTCGCACCAGCGGGCATAGGCGGCGACGGTCCAAGGGTTGGCGGGCATCGCATTGAGGCCGCGCTTGTGGCACCACGCGACGAAATCGCTCCAGGCCTTCTCGTCGCCCTGCTTCGTCACGCCATTGGTCCCTTCGTCCGCCGCCTTCTCACTCCATAATAAGCCTAACAGCCGAGCCGTCGCCGTCAATCGCCGTGCGGCGGTAAAACCCGCAGATATCTTGGGGTTGCGCCGATCGGCGGCACCCGGCAAGCTTGGCGCGCAAGACCCTGCAGGCATGGATACCCGTTGATGAGCGAGTCACAAGAGCGGCCCGGTGGCTGGGACGGCTTTCGCACCTTCGTCGTCAAGAAGAAGCAACCGGAAAGCCACACCGTCACCTCGTTCTACTTGGTGCCGGAGGACGCCGGGCTGCTGCCCGCGTACCGGCCGGGTCAGTTCCTCGGCTTCCGACTCGAAGTGCCGGGGATCGATGCGCCGGTGGTACGCACCTACACGCTCTCCGACGCTCCTGGCGACGGCCGGCACTATCGACTCTCGATCAAGCGCGAACCGGCGCCGCCCGGCAACACCAACGCGCCGCCGGGGCTGTCGTCGAACTATTTCCACGATCACGTGCGCGTCGGTTCGAAGCTGCAGGTGCGGGCGCCGGCTGGCGACTTCTACCTGCGCGACGGTGACCGGCCGGTGGCGTTGCTGTCGGGCGGCGTCGGGCTGACGCCGATGATCAGCATGCTCAATCATCTCGTCGCCGACGGCGATCAGCGTCCGGTGTGGTTCATCCACGGGGTGCGCAATGGCGCCGAGCACGCCTTCGGCCGCCACGTGCGCCAACTCGCCGACAAGCACGCCAACGTCGGCGTCCACGTCGCCTATCTGGAGCCGAGGTCCGAGGACAAACCGGGACGCGACTACGATTCCAGCGGCTTCATCACGCTCGACCTGTTGCGACAACTGCTGCCGGGGCCTGCGACTTCTACCTGTGCGGCCCGCCGCCGTTCATGAAGGGGCTCTATAATGCACTGCTCGACTGGGGTGCCGACGAGGACCGCATCTATTACGAATTCTTCGGCCCGGCGACGATACTGAAGGAGGACAAGACCAGCGACAGAAACCCGGCAGCGCCGGCCGCTGCCGCGACCGGAAAGACCACCGCCGCCTCGCCCGCCGTCACGGTGACGTTTCAGCGTTCCGGCCTGACGGTGCCGTGGGACCCGAAGGCGGGCACCATCCTCGATCTCGCCGAAGCCAACGGATTGACGCCCGCCTTCAGCTGCCGGTCTGGCGTCTGCCACACCTGCATGTGCGGCTTGATCGAGGGCGAGGTCGAATACGTCGACAACGGCGTGTTCCTGCCGGACGATCCGGAGCAAGTGCTGATCTGTTCGTCGCGGCCGAAGACCGACGTCATCGTCGACGCCTGAATGGCCAGCCGACGCCTACCATCCTGACGCAATCGTGAATTGGCAGCGGGCCCGCCCCGCCGCTAGGGTGCCACTCACGATGGCAGGACGTTAGCGACCAAGGATGCAGGACTTTCATGTCGATGAACGCGGAAACGGCGACGGTGCTCGGCGATTTGGCAGCCAAGGGTGAGCGCGCCCAGTGGACAGTCGATGAATTGACGGACGGCGGCCGACCAACGTTGCCGCGATGGGTTCCCGCACCCTTCTACACAGCACTGGTCAGCCAGTTCTATCACGGCGAACTCGCCACCTTGCGGCTTTGCCGGCGGCTGCTCGACCGTATCGGCGATGCGGACGCGCGCCGCTGCCTGGAATTGCAGATCGCCGACGAAGAACGTCACGTCCGTGTCTACAGGGCCTACCTGGAGTGCCTCGGCGACATCGCCCAGTTGGAGCCGACGGTGGCCGGCGTGTACGAGCAGGCGCTCGCCTGGCCGGGTCGGCCCGAGGCGATGATCGCCGCCTTCAACATCGTGCTTGAGGGCGAGGCGTTGCGTGCCCTCGACGACCTCGGCGGCTGGCTGCCATGCGCGTGGTTCCGGCGCATCAATGCGCGCGTATCGCGCGACGAGGCGCGCCACTTCGCGTTCGGGCGTTTCTATCTGCGCGCGGCGTTGCCCCACCTCGGCCGCGACCAGCGGCTCGAAATTCATCGCTGGCTGAAAGGGCTTTGGGACGCCGTTGGCACCGCCACCCTGGACCAGTTTTACGTGCCGGGATTGATCACCCGCCGCCGCCGGCGGTGTTGGGTCGAAGCCGGTTGGCGGAGCCACCGAGCGCAGTTGGTAGCGGTCGGGCTGGTCGACGCCGGCGAGGCCCATTTGGCCGAAAGCTCCGCGACCGGCCGCCCATGATCTCGGTCGTCATCGCGACCCTCGACGAGGCGCGCCGGCTCGGGCCGCTGCTGGCGGCGCTGGCCAACGAGCCGACGCCGCACGAGGTGATCGTCGTCGACGGCGGCAGCGGCGACGATACCCGCGCCGTCGCCAAAGCGGCCGGCGCCACGGTTGTCGTCACGCCGCCCGGGCGCGGCCGTCAGCTCAACGCCGGCGCGACGCGGGCGCGCGGCGACGTGCTGTTGTTCCTGCACGCCGACACCCGGTTCCCGGAAGGCGGGCTCACCGCCGTCGAACGCGCGCTCGCGGACCGTCCGCAGTGCGTGGGCGGCAATTTCCAGCTGCTGTTCGACGGCGGAGACGGGTTCAGCCGTTGGCTGGAGGGCTTCTACGCCTTCATCCGGGCGCGCGGCTTCTATTACGGCGATTCGGCGCTGTTCGTGCGCCGCCGGACCTACGACGCCCTCGGCGGCATCCGGCCGCTGGCGCTGATGGAGGACTACGACTTCGTGCGCCGGCTGGAGGAGGCGGGCGAAACGTGTTCGATCCGCGAACCGCCGCTGGTCACCTCGTCGAGGCGGTTCCAAGGCCGCCATCCCGCCGCCATAGTCGCCGGCTGGCTGGCCATCCATGTGCTGTTCCATCTCGGCGTCGATACCGAGGTGTTGGCCAGGCTCTACGATTCGACGCGCCAGCGGCGGGGCAATCAGGACGACGCGTCGTTGAGCACCCAGTCGTATTCGTAATCGTCGATGGCGACGCGGCCTTCGAGCGCCTGCTTGAGCGGCGGCTCGGCGTAGCGCTTAAGGTGGCGGATCACCGCCTCGTCGCCACCGCCGAAGTCGTCGGCGAACCAGGCGTAGATTTTGGAAACGGTCAGCCTTCCGCGCTCGATTCGGGCGCCGCGCCGGTGGTTGACGTAGGCGCGGGCGGCGGCATCCAGCAGCGCCTCGCCATTGGCGCCGGTGAACGCCGTTGGCAACAGATTCGGGCAACCGATGGAAGCGCAGTTAACGGCGTAGTGCAGGCGCGGATCGCGCCAAATCGGCCTCAGGATGCGATGCTCGACGTCGTTGAGGCTGACTGGCTCGCCCGCGATCTCGATCAGCTTTCTATCCCAGGGTCCGCGCGTCAACAGGCCCGGCGAGATGTCGATGTCGACGATGCTGGCAACCGGCCGGTGGTCGAGGATCACCATCACCGTCAGCGCGTTGTAAAGGTTGATCCAGTAGGCGCGCTGTTCGTCGCGGTTGAAGCGCTGGATGGCGATAAGCCGCAGCTGGTCGAGATAATCGTGGAGCGCCTGCTTGTCGGCGTCGGTGACGCGGCCGTAAGCGACCCGGTTGACCCCGTCGGGGCCGGGCGCCACGTAGGTGTTGAGGAAACGCTCCCACGCCGCGTGGTCGATGCGGGTCGTGGCGTTCGCGTCGAATGCCTGCCAGCGCGGCCACAACTCGGCCTTCGGCGCGAACAAGGTCTCCAATGCCGTGAAGCCGCCGAGCGCCGTCACCAGGCCAGCGGCCAGCATGGCGCGCTGCGCGTGGCGGCAGGCGGTCGTTCGAAATTCATTCGCGCGTGTCATGGCGGCGCTCCGCAAACATCCCGACGATGCCATAAGCAACGCCGGACCGGATGGCAACCCGGCCGGCGTTCACTTTTTCGTGGGTCGCCGGTTGCGATTCGCGGCGTTGCGGCCACGCTTCACCGATCCGGCGCCGGTATTGGTGATCGGCAGCGCCGTGCGATAGGCCACCTGCTTGAGCGCGAACGACGATTTTATGGAGGCGACGCCGGGAATCCGCGTCAGGTGCTCGAGCAGGAACCGCTCGTAGGCGGCCAAGTCCGACGTCACCACGCGCAACAGGTAGTCGGCATCGCCAGTCATCAGGTAGCACTCCATCACCTCGGGCCGGGCGCGGATGTGCTTCTCGAAGGTCTCGAGCGCCGGCTCGATCTGCTTCTCCAGCGTCACGTTGACGAAAATGCTGACCGAAAGCCCGACCGCCTCCGGGTCGACCAGGGTGACGTAGCCGCGGATCACCCCCGTCTTCTCCAATTGCCCGACGCGCCGGAGGCAGGGGCTCGGCGACAGGCCGACCTTTTCGGCGAGCTGGACGTTGCGCACCCGGGCGTCGGTCTGCAGCGTTTCCAGGATTCGCCGGTCTATCTCGTCTAGCTGATTTTTTGGCATAAAATTCCAATTAATTTTGAGCTAAGGGTTATTAATTGCTAATTAATGGCATTTTTGGGTCGATTTTGCAAGGACGTGCGGCGCCCGCCTGCGTTAAAATCGGCCCCTCACGATACCCCCGCGACGCCGCAACAATAGCGAGGATTTTTTGATGTCGCCCCTCGACCAGCCCGCCGCCGCCCCGCACGGCCCTGCCATCGCCGACGCGCTGCCGATCCTGGAAGCGTTGGAAAAGAAGGTGCTGTGGCTCTCCACCTGGATGATCCACCACGCCAACTTCGTTCGCCCGCGCCGCGACGGCCTCAAGGTCGGCGGCCACCAGGCGTCGTCGGCGTCGGTGGCGACGCTGATGACGGCGCTCTATTTCCACGCCCTCCGGCCGCAAGATCGCGTAGCGGTGAAGCCACACGCCAGCCCGGTGTTCCACGCCATCCAGTACCTGCTCGGCAACCAGACGCGGGAGAAGTTGGAACAATTCCGCGCCTTCGGCGGCGCCCAGAGCTATCCGTCGCGGACCAAGGACTCGGACGATGTCGATTTCACCACCGGCTCGGTCGGCCTCGGCCCGGCGATGACGGTGTTCGCGTCGCTGGCCCAGGATTATCTCCGCCGCCACGTGCCGGCGGTGCGCGCCGAGCAGCCGGGGCGCATGATCGCCGTCGTCGGCGACGCCGAGATGGACGAGGGCAACGTCTACGAAGCGCTGCTCGAGGGCTGGAAGCACGATTTACGGAATTGCTGGTGGATCATCGACTACAACCGCCAGAGCCTCGACGGCGTCATCGCGGATCGGCTGTTCCGCTGGATCGACCGCACTTTCCGCGGCACCGGCTGGTCGGTGATCACGCTTAAGTACGGCAAGAAGCTGATGGCGGCGTTCCAACGTCCCGGCGGCAAGCGGCTGAAGAAGTGGATCAACGACTGCCCGAACGACCTCTATTCGGCGCTGACGTTCCAGGGCGGCCAGGCGTGGCGGAAGCAGCTCAGCCAGGACATCGGCGGCGAACCCGGCGTCGCCGAGCTGTTGGCGTCCTTCGACGACGACGGCCTGGCGCAACTGATGACGAATTTAGGTGGCCACTGCCTGGAGACCATCCTTGAAGCGTTCGCGTCGGTCGCCGACGACAAGCCGACCTGCTTCATCGCCTACACTATCAAGGGCTACGGCCTGCCGCTGGCCGGCCACAAGGACAACCACGCCGGCATCATGAACACGGGCCAGCTGACGGCGTTCCGGGATTCCCTCGGCATCCGGGAAGGCGAGGAGTGGGAGCCGTTCGCCGGCATGGAAACGTCCAGGGCCGGGATCGAGAATTTCCTGCAGCGCGTGCCGTTCGCCGCCGACGCCCGGCCGCGCCGCCGCACCGCCCAGCCGGTCGACGTGCCGGCGCTGACGTTCACGGCCAAAAACGGCGCCGTCAGCACCCAGGAAGCGTTCGGCCGCATCCTGTTCGAGCTCGCCGGCACCGGCGCCGCGCTTGCCGACCGGGTGGTCACCGCGTCGCCGGACGTGACGCAATCCACGAACCTCGGCGGCTGGGTCAACCGGCGCGGCATTTTCGCTCGCGACACCAAGCGCGACACCTTCCGCGACCAGCGCGTCGCCTCGGCCCAGAAATGGGCCGCCGACGACCAAGGCCAGCACGTCGAGCTCGGCATCGCCGAGAACAACCTGTTCCTGATGCTGGCGGCGTTCGGGCTCTCTCATGAGCTTTTCGGCGAGCGGTTGTTGCCGATCGGCACGCTCTACGACCCGTTCATCGCCCGCGGGCTGGATGCGCTCAACTATGCCTGCTACCAGGACTCGCGATTCATGATGGTGGCGACGCCGTCGGGACTGTCGCTGGCGCCCGAAGGCGGCGCGCATCAGTCCATCGGCACGCCCTTGCTCGGCGTCGGCCAGGCCGGGCTCACCTACTTCGAGCCGGCGTTCGCCGACGAGCTGGCCGAGATCATGCGCTTCGGCTTCGAGCACCTGCAGGCGGAAAACGGCGGCTCGGTCTATTTGCGGCTCTCGACGCTGCCGCTCGTGCAGCCCAAGCGCACGCTCGACGCCGACACCCGCCGCGACATCCTCGCCGGCGCCTACTGGCGCGTCCGGCCCGCCGCCGGCGCCGCCGGCACCATCGTCTATTGCGGCGCGCTCGCCCAAGAGGCCGAGACAGCGCACCGCCGGCTCGCCGACAACGGCGGCGATGCCATCGGCATGCTCGCCGTCACCTCGCCGGATCGCCTCTACGAGGACTGGCGCTTGAACGGCGGCGGCTCGCACTTGGCACGCCTGCTGAGCGGCGTTGATCGCGACGCCCGGCTGGTCACCGTCTGCGACGGCCACCCGATGACGCTGAGCTGGATCGGCGCCGCCGACGGCCACGCGGTGCGGCCGCTCGGCGTCGACCGCTTCGGCCAGTGCGGCGACGTGCACGACCTCTACCGCACTTACGGCATCGACGCCGACGCGATCGAGAAGGCCTTCCGCAATCCTTAGCCGGGAAATGAACCGGCGGCGGCCGGTCAGGCGC
>JACPJY010000314.1 GCA_016187325.1 Rhodospirillales bacterium
CTTCCGGCCCGCGAAATCTTCGGGCTTGGTATAGCGCTTCTTGCCGCCCATGCCCATGCCGAAGCTCATGTGCCCGACGCCGAACACCTTGATGGCTTGGTTCTTCGCCAACCGGTCGACCAGCATCTGGAAGGTTTTCGTTTTTTCGAGGTTGTCGACCGCGCCGACCGTGGTCAGCACGCCCGGCCCGACCACCGTCATCATCCACGGATCGACCGGGGCCGCCTTGCAGATTTGCATCCACGTCAGTTCCAGGTTGCCCTGACGCATGGCCTCGAAGGCCTCGGGAATGGTATAGAGCGAGCCGGCGTAATAGAGGCGCGCCTCGCTGCCGGGAATAGCCTGCGGCAAGCGCTCGGCGAAGTACTTCATCGCCAGGCCCGCCGGGTGCGGCGGCGGCGGGAAGTCCGCCGCGAAGCGCAGCACAACTTTTTGCGGCTTGTCTTGCGAGTAACCGGGTTGCGGGATTCCGAGAGTTGCGGCGAAGGTGGCGGCGAATATCGCTGCAGCGGCCCCCCCGCCAAATCGACGCCATTGATTGCGGCCCATACGTTCCTCCAATGTGATGTTTATATGTCTTGGATGCTGGTTCGACAGGTCCAACTTCAAGTTTGAGGTCAGCCGGTGACGGTATCTTAGGGGTCAATTAGCGTCAAGGTTCCGGCCCCTGCCGGCAGAAGGGAACCGGCCTGCTGTGGCGCATGAAATCACGTCGTTGGCGCAGCGGCACGCCTGTTCCCTCTCGCCCTTGGCGACCGCTGCGTCGGCGACGACGGTAAACCCCCGACGCAGCCAGCCGGCGCCGCGCCGTTGCCCGGCCGTTAACGACCTAGCTCGAGGCGAATGCCTTCTTGTCGCCTTCCCTGATGCCGACGGCGGCCGCGGCGCCCTTCGAGGGGCCGGCGCTGGCGCCGCGCAGGCGGTCGGCGATCCGATTGCCGGCCTCGCCGCCGACGACGTTGATGCGGCTGTCGGCGGCATCCGGCTTCTCGGGCAACCGCTTGCAATGGCCTTCGAGGAAGGCACCGGTCTCGATAGCGAGGTCCTCGTGAAGGATATCGCCTACCACGTGGGCCGTCTTCGCCAGGTTGACGGCCTTCGACTTGATTTGCCCGTTGACGGTACCATGGACGTTCACCGACTCGGCGACGATTTCGCCCTTGATATGGGCCGTCTCGCCGATCAGCAACGATTTGGTGCGGATGTCGCCGTCGACGGCGCCGTCGACCTGGATCTCGCCGTCGCTGGAGAGATCGCCGACGATCCTCAGATCGGCGCTGATGATGGAAGGCGGCGTCGATTTGACGACCGACCGCGATTCCACGTGACTGCTCGAACTTTTACTGCTCTTGGAAAACATAGCGTCCTGCCCTGATAAAATTCATCGGGTTCTTGGCCCGTCCCTTGTAGATGATTTCATAATGGAGATGCGCGCCCGTGCTGCGGCCGGTATTGCCGAGCTGGCCGATCACCTTATGAAACTCCACCTGGTCGCCCTTCTTGACCACGAATTTGTACAGGTGGCCGTACCGGGTCTTCAAACCCGCGCCATGGTCGATTTCGACCATCTTTCCGTAGTTTCCGTGCCAGCCGGCGAATGTTACCACCCCAGGGGCGGTAGCGTACACAGGAGCTTTGAAGGTGCTTCCAAGATCGAGGCCATAATGCGCCGCCCACCTGTTGTTGATGGGGTCGCGGCGTTTGCCGTAGCCGCTGGTGATGTTATAGGAACTGAGCGGCGTCGTCAGCGGCAGCTTCTGCATCACGCCCTGAAGCGCCTCCCAGCGGCCGAGATGGGTATCGAGCGCGACCAGGTTGGTGCGCAGTTGCTTGGCCGGAAGATCGTCCGGCTTGGCGGCGATGAACGGACCGCCCTGCCCCTTGCCGCGCCGCGTTTCGCCGGCGATCAGCCCGTTGACGTCGAGGCCGGCGATGCTCACAACCTTCTCCATGGTGTCGATGTAGTTGATGGTGCTTTCGGTCAGCCGCTGCACCGCCAACTCCTCGGTCTCCTGAAGCTCGGTCAACCGGGTCTCCAGCTCCTTGATGCGGCGGTTCATGCGGGTGCCTTCGAACAGCGCCTGGTTGCGCTCGGAAAGCGCCGATTGCAGGTCGTGTTCGACGGATTGCAGGTTGTCGGTGAGCGAGAAGTTCTTGCTCGCCATCTGGCGCATATTGTCCTCGATCTCGGACAACTTACCCTTCAGCCGCTCGCGGGCGTTGACGATCTCCTCGCGCTCGGACTGCGTCATGGTCAGCTGCTTGGCGACCGAGGTCAGGCTCTGCTGCAGCGAGGCGTTCTTTTCCACCAGCCCTAGCATCAGCGCGTGGTTGTCTTCCAGGTCGCTGGCGAGATTGGTGAATTTCTTCTGGTAGTTGGCGACCTCGCCGAGCAGGCTCCGGTAAGCGGCCCGGGCGGCGGAAATCTGGTTGTCCTTGGCCGTCAACACGACGTCGTGGCGGACGTAGGTTATCGAAGCGAATGCCGTCCACCCGAGGGCGGCGATCAGCATCGCCGACAGCGCGACCTGGACACGCTGGGTCACGCGGAAGAACGACACCCGTCCCTGGGTCCGCAAGTGAATCTGTCTTTCCGGAAACAACCGGTCGAGCAATGCCCCCGCTCGCTGACGCAACCCCGGCCGCTGGTTAGGCCACCCCATCGCGACTCCTCAAAACGCTCCCCCCGCAAGCCGTCCCATGGTCTCCGGTTATTATCGGTGGAGACTCAGAAGATTCACCACTAGCCGACCGCCATACCCCGGCCATGCCCATGGTGGCGCAATAACCCTTGGAACGGTAAAGATTCCGGTTCGGCCTGGCAAGGGATTAATGTTTATCTGTGAAGCGGTTAGGCGGTTTTTCTCAAGGCGTGGGATGGGGTCCGCGTGGGCGTTCCCGTGGCCCGCTGACGCTGGCCGGAATGGCGTTGCTGTCGCCGCAACGGCCTAAACAGTGGCAATGACAACCGATTTACGGCCATGATCGGCGGCCAAAGAGGCTGCCAGGGGGCGGCCAATGGGCGGCCCGGGAAGAATCCGAGACCGCCGCCGGCCGCCGCCACGGCAAGCCCAGGGATCGCGCGCCAACATGAACATCCAATCCTCCACCCCGCAAGCGTGGGACTTGAAGAATCCAGAGGTCCTGGTGGCCACCGGATTCGGCATCGGCTTGCTGCCGTGGGCACCCGGCACCTGGGCGTCGCTGGCGTCGCTGCCGGCCGCCTGGGCGATCTTCGAGCTCGCCGGCCAGCTCGGGCTCGCCACCGCCGCCGTCGTCGCCTGCGTGGGCGGCCTGTGGGCGGCCGACGCCTGCGTGCGCCGGGCCGGCGCCGAGGACCCGGGCGCCATCGTCATCGACGAGATCGCTGGCCAGTGGTTGGTGCTGCTCGCGGTCTCCCCCGACCCACTGCTGTACGGGCTCGGGTTCGCGCTGTTC
>JACPJY010000264.1 GCA_016187325.1 Rhodospirillales bacterium
AAGGCGCTGTTGGAAAAGGCCGGCGTCGCCATCACCGAAGGGCCGATCACCTTCGACGACGGGGCGACGGCGATCTTCGTCCGCGACCCGGACCGCAACGTCATCGAGTTCAACCAGAAGGCCGGGACGGCGGCTTGAGCGCGGTCAAGTGCGCCGCCGCGGGCGTCTGCTATACTTATAAGATAGCGAACAGGGTGCCGCCGTCATCGCCCACGCCATCGCCCAAGAGGAGGATTTCAACGATGTCAATGCAACGGCTCAGCCGCAAGGCCATCAACGATATCATCGGCCGCGTCAGCGACGAGACCGCGGCCGCCATCGTCGCCACCGGCGCCACCGAAGAGCAACTCATGGAAGCCCGCCAGTGGAGCATCGGCGATTCGAGCCTAAGCGAGGAAGAGGGGCGGCCGCTGGAAGGCGTCGTCGCCGAGCTTTACGACATTCTCACCGCCGACGCGGCCACGCGCGTGGAAGAGGACGCGCGGCGGCGCTGATCGCCGTCGATTGCCGGGGGGGGGCCGCCGCCGACCACCCCGGGCCGCACGCTATTCCCCGAAGATCTCCGCCGGATTGAAGGTCAGCGTGATCCGTCCCTCCTTGCCGGCGGCGCCGTCGGGCACCCGGAGCGGATTGCAGCGCGAGCTCAAGAGCGCGTGGCGCGCCGATTGCGCCACCGAGCGGCGGTGCGGGTCGGTGGTGAGGAACTGGGTGCCGACCACGCGCGCGGTTCGCACCGTGCGGTCGGGGCGGAGCTCGACGATGACGTGGACCTCGAAGTCCTCGCGTTGGGTCATCGCCGGCCCGTTCCAGCATTCGCGAATCTGATCGCGCCGGTCTTCGTTCTTGGCCACCACCACCTCGTTGTGGCCGATGCTCGGCGGCACCTTGCGGCGCGGCTCGGCGGCGTCCGCGGCACCGACCCAAAGGGCTGCCAGCAGCGCGATAGCCGCCAGGCGGCGGAAATCTGTCCCAGTCACCGGCGTCCTCATCACGTGATATAAGTATCATAGGCCGGATTCCCGGTGGTTGCGCGGGCCGGCGACACGGCGTTGATTTCGCTCGGTGGAATTCGTTGCAAGGGGGCGGGCATGGTCGGTCTTAGGAATTGGCTTAAGTCCGGCGCCGGCGCGGCGGCGCTGGCGGCGGTGTCGATGGCGGGGCCGGCGCTGGCGGCGCCGCAGATCGTCGCCGCCGTGCCCTCGAACGGGCCGATCGCGCTCGTCTGCGACGCCGACGGTTGCGTGGCCGAGATCTCCACCATCTGCCTGCAGCGCGCGCGGGCCGCGCCACCGCCGGCTACCCGCTACGCGGTGCACGCCGCGGACCGGGCGGCGATCGCCGTCATCGGCGTACGCGCCGACGGTAGGGAAATCGCCCTCGACGCCGGCGTTCTCGATTTTCAGGCGTTGCGGGGCCAGGTGGCGTTCCGCGTCGCGCTGCCGAGGAAGGCGCTCGAGCAACTTGGGCTGGCCGGCGTGAGTATCCGCGTCGAGCGCCCGGCAATGCTGGTGCCGGCGGCCGAGCCCGGCGACGGCGAGCCGCAGACCTCGGCCGATATCGAGCGGGCGGCCGGCGAGATGGCGGCGACCACCGGCTACTGGCTCGAACTCAACCACGAAGCGATGACGGCGGCCCGCGTCGCCGGTCGCATCGTCAACCGGCTGCCTCAGACCGGCTCGATCGGCCCCGACAAGGCCGAGAACCTGTGGCGGCAGGCGGTGGCACCGGAAGGCCGGGCCGCCCGCCGCGGCGACACCATCGTCCGCGCCCGCCACATGGTCGAGTTCTGCCGCACCAGCGCCTTCGAGCCCGGACGGTACCCGATGCGGCGCTGTCTCGCTCTCTTCCACGACCGCACCCTGCAGGACCTCAACCGCGGCTACTGGAACGCCCTGAAGCCGCAAAGCTGAAGCGGGCGATTGGCGGCGCCGGGAATCGCCGGCCTGAATCGGCGCCCGCCGGCGCCCGAGGATCGCCGCGACGCGGCGCCGCCGGGCGGGATTTCCGCGCCGTTCGCGCCGCCGGCTTGCCGCCGACGCCGGCGATGGTAGTATCGACGCATGGCCCAGGCGTTCGCCAAGTTCCATATCGGCATGCTCGTGAAGCACCGACTTTTCGGCTTCCGCGGCGTCGTCTTCGACGTCGATCCGGTATTCGACAACACCGAGGAATGGTACCAGGCCATCCCCGAGGACCGGCGGCCCCGGAAGGACCAGCCGTTCTACCACCTGTTCGCCGAGACGCCGGAGAAGACGCCCTACGTCGCCTACGTCTCGGAGCAGAACCTGGTGGCCGACGACGACCCGGAGCCGATCCACCACCCGGCGATCGGCGAATACTTCCAGGGCATGAAGAACGGCCACTTCGTCGTCCGCAAGCAGATGAACTGACGGCGGCGAACGCCGGCCTTCCGCGAAGTGGCTTCTGCCCAAGCGTGCGGCTATGATACGGGCGGCCGGGCAAACGGACTCCCGGCACCGGTTGGGCAGGCGCGTGGGCGGTCGATGAAAATCGTCGTCGAGAACTTCAAGACCGGCGAGGTCGCCGTCGCCGACGCGCCGGCGCCGGCGGTGCCGGAAAACGGCGTCCTGGTGCGCACCCACGCCTCGCTGATCAGCGCCGGCACCGACCGCGCGGTGCTCGGGCTGGCCAAGAAAGGCTACGTCGGCAAGGCGCTCGCCCGTCCCGACCTGGTGCGGCGCGTCCTGAAGAAAGTCAAGAACGACGGCCTCACGGCCGCCTTCAAGGCGGTGCAGAATGTCATCGCCGAACCGAAGACTCTCGGCTACTCGCTGGTCGGCGAGGTGATCGGCGTCGGCGTTCGCGTCGGCGGAGTGGCCTTGGGAGATCGCGTGGCCTGCGCCGGCGCCGGCCACGCCAACCACGCGGAAGTCGTCGCCGTGCCCGGCAACCTGTTCGTGCATGTGCCGGCGGGCGTCCCTGACGAGGACGCCGCCTACGTCACCCTCGGCGCCATCGCCATGCACGGGCTCCGCCAGGCGGACCAGCAGCTCGGCGCCACGGTGCTGGTGGTGGGCTTAGGATTGGTCGGCCAGATCGCGCTGCAGCTCGCCCGCGCCGCCGGGCTGAAGGCGATCGGCCTCGACATCGACCGCCGCAAGATCGAGTTGGCGAAAAAGCTCGGCGCCGCCGTCGCCGCCGCCCCCGACGATCCGGATCTCGACGCGGCGATCGCGGCGGCCACCGACGGCCACGGCGTCGACGCGGCGCTGCTGACGGCGGGCTCCAAGGACTCGGGCGCGCCGTTCGCGGTGGTCGCCCGCCACTGCCGCGACCGGGCGCGGGTGGTGGTCGTCGGCGACGTCAAGATGGACATCCCGCGCGCCGAGTACTTCGAGAAGGAACTCGAGATCCTGCAGTCGCGCTCCTACGGCCCCGGGCGCTACGACCCGGAGTACGAGGAGAAAGGCCGCGACTACCCGATCGGCTACGTGCGCTGGACCGAGCGGCGCAACATGCAGGCCTTCCTCGATCTCGCCGCCGCAGGCCGCCTCGACCTCAAGGGCCTGACCACCCACCGCTTCCCGGTCGAGAAGGCGAAGCAGGCCTACGGGCTGGTGACCGGCGGCGGCGATCAGTTCACCGTCGGCATCGTGCTGACCTATGCCGCCGAGGCGAAGCCGGAAAAGCCGGCGGTCAAGCCGGCGGCGCGCAAGGTCGCCGGCAAGATCGGCCTCGGCATCATCGGCGCCGGCAACTTCCTGAAGGCGACGCTGCTGCCGGCGTTGACGGCGACCAACGGCTTCGACGTGCGCGGCATCGTCTCCGCCAAGGGACTGTCGGCCGAGGCGCTGCGCGCCCGCGCCGGCGCCCAGTATGCCACCAGCGACGCCAAGCGCGTCCTCGACGACGCCGACGTCGACGCCGTCGTCATCGCCACCCGCCACGACAGCCACGCCCGCTACGCCATCGAGGCGCTGAGCAAGGGCAAGCACGTGTTCGTCGAGAAGCCGCTCGCCCTCACTCGCGCCGAGCTCGACGCCGTCGCCGTCGCCGCCAAGGCCGCGCCCGGCATCCTGATGGTCGGCTTCAACCGCCGCTTCAGCCCGCTGGTGCGCGACATCGTCGCTCACTTCAAGGACCGGCGCGAGCCGCTGGCCATGGTCTACCGCGTCAACGCCGGGCGCCTGCCGCTCGACGGCGAATCGGCGTGGGTCCACGACCCCGCCATCGGCGGCGGCCGCATCGTCGGCGAGGCCTGCCACTTCGTCGACGTCATGCAGGCGGTGACCGGCGCGCGGCCGGTCAAGGTGCGCGCCATCGGCCTCAACCCGCGCCGCGCCGACCTCGCCGCCGATGACGTGGCGACCATCACCGTCGGTTTCGACGACGGCTCCATCGGCACCGTCCACTACTTCGCCAACGGCGACGCGTCCTACGCGAAGGAGCGCCTCGAGGTGTTCGGCGGCGAGCGCATCGCCGTGCTCGACGATTGGCGCACCCTCGAGCTGGTCGCCGGCGGCAAGACGACGCGCAAGAAGTCGGCGGCGATGCAGAAGGGCTTCGCCGAGGAGATGCAAGCGTTCCTCGCCGCCTGCCGCTCGGGCGCCGCGCCGGTGGCGCTGCAGTCCTATATCGACACCACCCTCGTCACCCTGCTCGCCGTCGAGGACCTGGCCGGCGGCAGGAGCCAGTCCGCGCCCAACCCGGGATGAGGCGGGGCGCCTTCCGTTAAACCGAATTCGTCACGCCCGCGGAAGCGGGCGTCCAGATTTTTCGAGAAACTGGATTCCCGCTTGCGCGGGAATGACGATTGGGAATCGATGAATGGGCGTCGAGCCGCTCACCGTCCGCACACTTTTTCCAGCAGGCGTTTCATAAATTCCTCGCCCTTGGCGACCTGTTCGAGGGTGATGAACTCGTTCGGCCGGTGGGCCTGGGCGATGGCGCCGGGGCCGCAGACCACGGTCGGGATGTCGACGCGGCTGGTGAACAGCCCGGCCTCGGTGCCGAAGGCGACCTTGGCGTGGTCGTTGCGCCCGGCCAGCGCCTTGACGAATGCCACCACCTCGGCGTTGGGGTCGGTGTTGAGCCCGGGCATCTCGTTGACGCGCTCGATGTCGATGCCGGTCTCGGGCGCGACGGCGCGCATCCGCGGCTCGATCTTTTCCTTGGCGTAGGCGCGGATCCCGGCCTCCAGGGCGTCGGGGTCGTCGTCGGCCAGGTAGCGGAACTCGAACTCCACCCGGCACGACTTCGGCACGATGTTGAGCTGGGTGCCGCCGGCGATGGTGCCGGTGTGCACGGTGGTGTGGGTGACGTCGTAGAGCGGATCGAACGGGCCCTGCTTCTGCTTCTTGGTCGCTAGGCCCTTGAGATGGCCGATCAGCTCGGCCGCGTACTCGATGGCATTCACCCCGTGCGGCGCCAGCGCCGAGTGCGCCTCGTGCCCGCGCACCCGGGCGACGAAGCTGCGCTTGCCCTTGTGGCCGGTGACCACCTGCATCGAGGTCGGCTCGCCGACAATGCAGATCGCCGGCCTGACCGCGAAGCCCTTCAGCTTCTCGATCAGCCGGCGGACGCCGATGCAGCCGATCTCCTCGTCGTAGGAAAACGCCAGATGGATCGGCGTCTTCAGGCCTTTCTTCAGGAACCTCGGCACGAAGGCGAGCACGATGGCGATGAAGCTCTTCATGTCGGCGGTGCCGCGGCCGTAGAGCTTGCCGTCCTTCTGCGTCAGCCGGAACGGGTTGGTGTCCCAGGTCTGGCCGTCCACCGGCACCACGTCGGTGTGGCCGCTGAGCATCACGCCTGGCTTCGAGGCGTCGCCCAAGGTGGCGTAGAGGTTGGCCTTCGAGCCCTCGTCGTTCTCGACCAGCAGGCTCTCGACCCCGAAACCGGAAAGATAGTCCTGGACGTAGGTTATCAATTCCAGGTTGGATTCCCGGCTGGTGGTGTCGAACCCCACCAGTTTTTCGATGAACTCGAGGCTGTGCAGTTTCGGCATGTGCTCGCTCGCGGGGCGTTGACGAACAAATTTGACGGATCGGCTCCAGTTTGCAAGCCTCAGTTTGGAAGGGATTCCATGGACTTCGAGCTCGACAA
>JACPJY010000265.1 GCA_016187325.1 Rhodospirillales bacterium
AGGTGCATGCCCTGTTCCCCATCCTCAAGGACCGCCACGCCCAGCGCGGCGGCACGCTTTCGGGCGGCGAGCAGCAGATGCTGGCGATCGCGCGGGCGTTGATGGGGCGGCCGAAGCTGCTTCTGCTCGACGAGCCGTCGCTCGGCCTCGCACCCTTGCTGGTCAAGGAAATCTTCCGCCGCATCAGGGAAATCAACGAACAGGAGGGCATGACCATCTTCATGGTCGAGCAGAACGCCTATCATGCGTTGAAGCTGGCGCAACGCGCCTACATCATGGTCAACGGCCGGATCACCATGAACGGGACCGGCGCCGAGTTGCTCGCCGACCCCCAGGTGCGCGCTGCGTATCTCGAGGGCGGCTTGGCCGCGGGCGGGTGAGGGCGGGGCATGGAAGACGTGCTCGGAACCAGCCTGCTGGTCTTTGTCGCCGTCACCGTGGTCATCATGGGCGGCGCTGCCTGCTTGACCGGCCAGGCGCTGGCCGCCACCTGGCGGCCGTTGCCGCATCTGTTCTTTTACGGTTTTCTCCTCGGACTCACCGATCGTTTCCTGGTGTGGTCTTTGTTCCAGGGACAGCTGTTGTCGCTCTCGGGCTTCCTGATCGACACACTGCTGATCACCGGGTTCGCCTTCGTCGCCTACCGGATTACCCGGGTTTCCAAGATGGTCAGCCAATACCCGTGGCTTTACGAGCGCGAAGGCCTGTGGCGGTACCGCGCCAAGCAGGCGCCGCCGCACGCCGCCGACTGATCCGCCAGCCCGCTTCTTTCGCCGGCGTCTCCGTTCATGGTAGATTGATCGCAAGCGCGCGCGAGAGGGGCCGTTTTATCATCCCTTCGCAAGCAGCGTCCGGGGCCGGGTTATGAGCGGTGCGTGTTCGGTAACCACCCCCTTTTCAGCAGGGAGTAAATCAGTATGAAACGAATTGTGCAGGTATTCATCGCCGCCATGTTGACGGCGTTCGGCGTCGGCGCCGCGCACGCCGACATCGTGATCGCCAGCGCCGGCCCGTTCACCGGCAGCTACGCGGCGTTCGGCGAACAACTCAAGCGCGGCGCAACGCAAGCGGTCGCCGATCTTAATGCCGCGGGCGGCGTGCTGGGTCAGAAACTCAAGCTCGAATACGGCGACGATGCCTGCGACCCGAAGCAGGCAGTTTCCGTCGCCAATAAGTTCGCCAACCAAAAGGTGGTGTTCGTCTCCGGGCACTTCTGCTCCGGCTCGTCGATCCCCGCGTCCGAAGTCTACAAGGAGGAGAACATCCTCCAGATTTCGCCGGCGTCGACCAACCCGAAGCTCACCGAGCAGGGCTTTTTCAACGTCTTCCGCACCTGCGGCCGCGACGACCAGCAGGGACCGTTCGACGGCGATTTCATCGCCGACAACTTCAAGGGCAAGCGGGTCGCCATCGTCCACGACAAGCAGACTTACAGCAAAGGACTGGCGGACGAGGTCAAGAAGCAGCTCAACAAACGCGGGACCAAGGAAGTGCTCTACGACACCGTGACCGCCGGCGAGAAGGATTACTCGGCGCTGGTGACCAAGCTGAAGGCCAACAACGTGGACATCCTGTTTTACGGCGGCTACCACACCGAGGGCGGCCTGATCGTCCGGCAGATGCGCGAACAGGGGCTGAAGGCCCGCATGGTCGCCGGCGACGCCCTGTTCATCCCGGAATTCTGGTCGATCACCGGCAATGCCGGCGAGGGCACGCTGGCGTCGTTCAGCCCGGATCCGCGCAACAACAAGGAAGCCGCGGCCGTGGTCAAGAAGTTCCGCGACCAGGGCTACGAGCCCGAGGGATACACCCTCTACAGCTACGCGGCGGTGCAGGCGTGGGCGCAGGCGGCGGCAAAGGCCAAGTCCACCGACGCCAAGAAGGTCGCCGCGGCTCTCAAGAGCGGCACCTTCACTACCGTTCTCGGCAAGATCAGCTTCGACAAGAAGGGCGACATCAAGGGCGAGACTTACATGATGTACGAGTGGACGAAGGGCGCGCTGAAGCCGATCAAGAAGATTTCGAGCTGAGGTCGGTCACAGGGATCGGGCGATCCCGACCACGAGTCGCAAACGAATGAGTGAGCCCGGCGGCGGAACTGCCGCCGGGTTTTTTTTGCTAATGCCGGTGGAGCGCGCCGATCGCCGATCAGCCGGCCTTGCGGCCGAGGCCGATCTTCTTGGCGAAATCCGAGCGTCGCTGGGCGTAGCTGGGGGCCACCATCGGGTAGTCCGATGGCAGGTTCCAGCGGCTGCGGTACTCGTCCGGGGTCAGGTTGTAGGCCGTTTTCAAGTGTCTTTTCAACATTTTAAGCTTGCGGCCGTCTTCCAGGCAGACGATGTAGTCGGCCATCACCGAGCGCCGCACCGGCACCGCCGGGGCGCGCGGCGCCGACTTGTCAACGGCCGGGCCCGCGGACACGCCGGCGAGCGTATCGAAGACGCGGTGAATGACGTCGGGAATCTGCGAGGCTTCGAGCGGGTTGCGGGAAATATATGCGGCGACGATGTCGACGGTCATCCGTAGGACATCGAGACGCGACACGACGTCGATTACTTCTTCGCTCATCCTCCTGGGCCCCCCGTTTGGATGATTCATTTTTTTATTTTCGATTGGCACACATCATAGGAAGCCGACGCGGCGCTGACAACAGCGAAGAAGCGGTAGTAATTCGACGCCGTCGGCGCGTCGAACCGCCAATAGATCAAATATCGCGACACGGCCGCCGCCGGCCGAAACCGAGTTATTTGCATCGCCGGCAATGCAAGCGGTGGCGATGGGGCGATCGTTTCAGGCCGTCCACGCCGGGCGCTGTTTTTATATTATCGCCGCCCACCACCGGCCCTCGGAAAACCGACCCCGGATAGCCCATAACTTGGGCCTGGCCCGATGTCTTGTGCCCCGTTGGCAGAGGGATTCGATATATGGTATCTAATGCCTCGGTCGCGCCGCCCGGCTCCACAATCCCGCGGCCACGGTCAACCGTCATGTCACCCAGGAAGTCATCGCAAACCATTGCCATCGCCAGCGATCACGCCGGCTATGCCCTGAAGACGCAGTTGAAGAAAGACCTCATGGACCTCGGCTACAACGTTCTCGATCTCGGGGCCGACAGTCTGAACTCGGTGGACTATCCCGATTTCGGTTACGCACTGGCCGGCGCCATGAAGGAAGGCAAGGCGAAACGCGGCGTGCTGATCTGCGGCAGCGGCATCGGCATCTCGATCGCCGCCAACCGTCACCCTGAAATCCGAGCCGCGCTGGTCCACGACGCGCTCGGCGCCCGCATGTCGCGGCTCCACAACGACGCCAATGTCATCTGTTTCGGCGGCCGCATGATCGGCCCCGACACCGCCCGCGATTGCCTGAACGTGTTTCTGAACACCAAGTTCGAGGGCGGCCGCCACAAGCGCCGCGTCGACAAGCTGTCCACCCCGCCAACAGGGATAAAAAAGAAATGACGCTCGAAGCCAAGATTCCGCTATCGCCTTACTTTTCCGACGATCTGGAGCGCTTCTTCGAAGACACGCTGGCCGAGCGCGACCCGGCCATCGCCAAGGCCATCGACGACGAGCTCGCCCGCCAGCAGGACCAGATCGAGTTGATCGCGTCGGAAAATATCGTCTCCCGCGCCGTGCTCGAGGCGCAGGGCGGGGTGATGACCAACAAGTACGCGGAAGGCTATCCGGGACGGCGCTATTACGGCGGCTGCGAGTTCGTCGACGTCGCCGAGAGCCTGGCAATAGAGCGCGCCAAACAGTTGTTCGATTGCGCCTACGTCAACGTGCAGCCGCATTCCGGCGCCCAGGCCAACGGCGCGGTGTTGATGGCGCTGCTCAAGCCGGGCGACACGCTGCTCGGCATGTCGCTGGCGGCCGGCGGGCACCTGACCCACGGCGCGCCGCCGTCGCAATCGGGCAAATGGTTCCACGCGGTGCAGTACGGGGTACGGCGCGAGGACGCGCTGACCGATTTCGACGAGGTCGAGAGGCTGGCCCGCGAGCACAGGCCGAAGCTGATCATCGCCGGCGGCTCGGCCTATCCGAGGATCATCGATTTCAAGCGTTTCCGGGCGATCGCCGACGCCGTCGGGGCCTATCTACTAGTAGATATGGCGCACTTCGCCGGCCTGGTCGCCGCTGGCGTGCACCCGAGCCCGTTGCCGTTCGCCCATGTCGTCACCACCACCACCCACAAGACGCTCCGGGGTCCGCGCGGCGGCATGATCCTCGCCAACGACGAGGAGATGGGGAAGAAGATCAACTCGGCGGTCTTCCCGGGCCTGCAGGGCGGGCCGCTGATGCACGTCATCGCCGCCAAGGCGGTGGCGTTTGGCGAGGCGTTGAGGCCTGAGTTCAAGACTTACAGCCAAGCCGTTGTAAAAAACGCAAAAACGCTCGCCCGGGTGTTGATGGACCGCGGCTGCGACATCGTCTCCGGTGGCACCGACACGCATCTGATGCTGGTCGACTTGCGGCCGAAGAAGCTGACCGGCCGCGCCGCCGAGGCCAGCCTCGAGCGCGCCGGTATCACCTGCAATAAGAACGGCATTCCATTCGACCCGGAAAAGCCGACCGTCACGTCAGGCGTCCGGCTCGGCACCCCGGCGGCCACCACCCGCGGCTTCGGCGCCGAGGAATTCAAGCAGGTCGGGCACCTGATCAGCGATGTCCTCGACGGGCTGGCGGCGAGGCCGGACGACAACAGCGCCGCCGAGAAGACGGCCCGGGAGCGGGTGCGCAAGCTGTGCCAGCGGTTCCCGATTTACGGACTGGGTTGAGCGGCCGCCGACGATCCGGGCGGGCCAAAACTGGAAGGATGATCGACAATGCGTTGTCCGTTTTGCGGCCATGACGACACACAGGTGAAGGACTCGCGTCCGACGGAGGACAACGCGACTATCCGCCGGCGCCGTTTTTGTCCTGAATGCTCGTCGCGCTTCACGACCTTCGAGCGCGTGCAGTTGCGCGAGCTGTCGGTCATCAAGAGCAACGGCGACAAGGTCCCCTTCGACCGCGAGAAGCTGCTCAGGTCCTTGCAGATCGCGCTGCGCAAGCGGCCGGTGGAGGAAGACCGAATCGAGCGCATCGTCAATGGCATCCAACGTCGCCTCGAAACCCTGGGCGAGAGCGAAATACCGACCAAGGTCATCGGCGAGATGGTGATGGAAGCCCTCTCCGAACTCGACAAGGTGGCTTTTGTCCGGTTTGCCTCGGTTTACCGAAATTTCCGAGAGGCCAAGGATTTCGAGGCCTTTGTGGGCAAACTGGGCAGTGATCGGGACAAATAGCGGGCGCGCCAAACGCGAAGCCAAGGCCGCCGACGTCGCTACCATGCGGGCGGCGCTGACGCTGGCGCGCCGCGGCTTCGGCCGGGTGTGGCCCAATCCCGCCGTCGGCTGCGTGCTGGTGCGCGAGGACTTGGGCGCTGAGGGCCGCGCCCGCGTCGTCGGGCGCGGTTGGACGCAACCGGGCGGCCGGCCGCACGCCGAGACGGAAGCCTTGCGGCGGGCTGGCACGCTGGCCCGTTTCGCCACCGCTTACGTGACGCTGGAGCCCTGCAATCACCAGGGTGAAACGGGCCCGTGCACGGAGGCGCTGATCGCCGCCGGTGTCGAGCGCTGCGTCATCGCCATCGAGGACCCGGACCCGCGGGTGGCCGGGACGGGGCTGGCGCGGCTCAGCGCCGCCGGCATCGCCGTCACCGAGGGCGTGTGCGCCGAGGAGGCGCGCGAAGTCAACGCCGGCTTCTTGATGCGCGTCACCAAAGGGCGGCCGCTGTTCACCCTGAAGACGGCGACGACGCTGGACGGTCGCGTGGCGACCGCCAAGGGCGAAAGCAAATGGATCACCGGCGAGGGCGCGCGCGCTTTCGCCCATGGGCTGCGCGCCGACCACGACGCCGTGATGATCGGCATCGGCACCGCGCTCGCCGACGCGCCGGAGCTGACGTGCCGGCTGCCCGGGCTCGAGGACCGCTCGCCGCTGCGCATCGTGCTCGATAGCCGACTGCTGCTGCCGCCGGACAGCCCGCTGGCGTCGACGGCGAAGCGGCTGCTGATATGGCTGTACGCCGGCGGCGGCGCCGACCAGGCCAAGCGCCGGGCGCTGGAGGCCAAGGGCGTCACCGTGATCGACGCCGAGACCGGCGGCGATGGCCGGCCCGACCTCGGCTGGGTCGCCAAGGACCTCGGTCGCAGGGGCCTGACCCGGGTGCTGGTCGAAAGCGGCGGCCGCCTGGCGGCGGCGCTGTTGAAACGCGACCTGATCGACCGCATCGCCTGGTTCCGGGCGCCGAAGTTGATCGGCGACGACGGCCTGGGCGCGGTCGCCGCATTCGGCATCAGCGGCCTCGCCGAGGCGCCGGCATTCGCGCTCGAATCGATCGCCGCCGCCGGCGCCGACATTCTCGAAACCTATCACCGAGCACCCTGACCGGAAAGCGATCAGCACATGTTCAGCGGCATCATCACCGATCTCGGCCGGATCAGGGCCATCAAGCCGGGCGGCGACACCTGCATCGAGGTCGAAACCGGCTACGATACCCGCACCATCGCCATCGGCGCCTCGGTCGCCTGCGCCGGCGTCTGCCTGACGGTGATCGACAAGGGCAAGGACTGGTTCGCGGTCCAGGCCTCGGCCGAGACGCTGAAATGCACCACGCTAAGCGGTTGGAAAAAGGGCACGCCGGTCAATCTCGAGCGGCCGTTGAAGGCGGGAGACGAGATCGGCGGCCACGTCGTCGCCGGCCACGTCGACGCCGTCGCCAAGGTCGTCGCCGCCGAGGACGAAGGCGGGTCGCGGCGGCTGGTGTTCGAGGCGCCGAAGGACCTCAAGCGTCTGATCGCCGCCAAGGGCTCGATCGCCGTCGATGGCGTATCACTCACCGTCAACGGCATCCGCGACCAGCGCTTCGCCGTCAACGTCATCCCGCATACGCTGAAAGCGACGACGCTCGGCGGGCTCAAGCCCGGCGACCGCGTGAACCTGGAAATCGACCTCCTGGCGCGCTATGTTGCGCGGCTTCTGGATAGGGACTAAGCCGTTGTCATACCGCGAAAACCTGTCGCACATGGACGACATCATCGAGGACGCCCGCAACGGCCGCATAATCGTGCTGGTCGACGACCAGCAGCGCGAGAACGAGGGCGATCTGGTGGTACCGGCGCAGATGGCGACGCCGGACGCTATTAACTTCATGGCCAAGCACGGGCGTGGCCTGATCTGCCTGGCGCTGACGGCCGAGCGCATCCGCCAGCTCGACCTGCCGCAGATGGCGCGGCGCAATGCCTCGCGTCACCAGACCGCGTTCACCGTCTCGATCGAGGCCCGCGAAGGGGTGACCACCGGGATCTCGGCCTCCGACCGGGCGCGCACCGTCGCCGTCGCTATCGACCCGACCAAGGGCAAGAACGACATCGTCTGTCCCGGCCACGTTTTTCCGCTCGAGGCGCGCGACGGCGGCGTGCTGGTGCGCGCCGGCCACACAGAGGCGGCGGTCGACGTGTCGCGCCTGGCTGGGCTCAACCCGTCGGGGGTGATCTGCGAGATCATGAACGAGGACGGCACCATGGCGCGGATGCCGGACCTGATCAAATTCGCCCAGTTCCATGGCATTAAGATTGCCACCATCGCGGATTTGATCGCCTATCGGCTGCGCAACGACCGCATCGTCGAGCGCACCCTCGAAACCACGTTCAAGAGCGTCCACGGCGGCGATTTCAACATGTTCATCTACACCAACCGCGTCGCCTACGCCGAGCACATCGCGCTGGTGAAGGGCGACGTCAAGGCGGACGGCCCGGTGCTGGTGCGCATGCACGCGCTCAACGTGCTTGACGACGTGCTGGGCGACGTCGAGACCGGCAAGGCCGGCGAGCTGCAGCAGGCGATGCGGATGATCGGCGAGGCCGGGCGCGGCGTCGTGGTGCTGATCCGCGAGCCCTACCGGGCGGCGTTGTCGGACCGAGTGCGCGCCAAGATCGAGATCGCTGGCGGTAACAAGGACGCCGGCCGCGGCCAGCTCCGCGACTACGGCGTCGGCGCCCAGATCCTGCTCGACCTCGGGATCAGGGACATGGTGCTGTTGTCCAACACCAAGCGCACGATCATCGGCCTCGAAGGCTATGGGCTGTCGGTCGTCGAGCAGCGCCCAATTCTAGTCACCACCAACAAAGAGCGTTCCTGAGATGACCGACGAAAGGCGGGTCCTGATCGTCGAGTCCCGGTATTACGAGGACATCGCCGACCAGCTGGCGAAAGGTGCCATCCAAGTCCTCGACGCGGCCGGTATTGCACACGACCGGCTGGCGGTGCCGGGCGTGTTCGAGATTCCGGCCGCCATCCGCTTCGCGTTGCGTTCGATGGAAACCCACGCCGCGACCACCGATTACGACGGCTTCGTGGCGCTCGGCACCGTCATCCGCGGCGAGACCGACCACCATGCGCACATCGCCCGCGAAGCGACGCGCGCGCTCATGGACATCGCCATCGACAAGGCGGTGGCGCTCGGCTTCGGCGTGCTCACCTGCGACACCGAGAGACAGGCGCGGGTACGTGCGGCCGTCGACGGCAAGAACAAGGGCGGCGAAGCGGCGCGGGCGTGCCTGAGGATGATGGAGCTGCGAAAGACCCTCCGTCTGGCGCAACGATGAGCAAGGCCCGCCGATCGGCCGCCGGCGGCAGGCGGCCCGGCGCCAGCCGGCGGCGAAGCGCCGCGCGCCTGGCGGCGGTGCAGGCCCTTTACGAGATGGACATGGTCGGCACGCCCGCCGACGCGGTGCTGGCGGAGTTCATGGCCAAGCGCTGGCGATTCAGCGCCGGCGAGGACCGTAGCGAGGCGATGGCTGAACCGGACAACGCGTGGCTGACCGATCTCGTCCACGGCGTCTCGAGTCGCGCCGCCGAACTCGACGGCACGATCGCGCCGACGTTATCGTCGGGGATGACGCTGAACCGGCTGGAGACGCTGCTGCGAGTGGTGCTGCGCGCCGGCACCTACGAGTTGAAAACGAAGCTGGAGGTTCCTGCGGCGGTCGTCATCAACGAGTACGTCGAGGTGGCGAACGCATTCTTCGAGGGCAAAGAGGCGGCACTGGTCAACGGGGTGCTCGACCGGCTGGCCCGCGAGCTCAGGGCCGGCGAGCTGTGACCGGGACCGCCAAGGCCGAGGACGAAGGCTTGGA